>CAJJNQ010000029.1 GCA_905193155.1 uncultured Christensenella sp. | reverse complement strand
CCCGCACCTGAACGGCAAAGGGACCCGGGGCCAGAGGCCCCGGGTTCCTTTGCCGTTCAGGAATGCTCTTATGCTGATTTTCAGGATTCCTTCCAGGCCACGCCGATCATGTCCACGCCCAGGTGGATGGCGAGCACGGGCCCGATGGGGCGCAGCAGCACCGTCTTATTCAGCCGGCTTTCCAGCCGGTGCTGAAGCTGCCGCGCACCGTTGATGTTGCGGATGTACTGCACCACGATGCAGCCGGCGTTTTTCGGCACCGCCTGATCCAGCGCGCGCATCTGCTCGTTATGCCCGCGCACCATGCCGCAGGACACCACCGCGCCCTCCCGGCAGGTGAGCAGCGGGCGGACGTTGAGCACGGTGCAGACGCTCTGGCGCACGGGACCGAGGCGGCCGCTGCGGCGCAGGGGCTCCATGTCCTCGACGGTAAACAGTGTCTTGACCGAGGAACGCATCTCCTCGATCTTGGAGGCGGTTTCCTCCAGCGAATAGCCCGCGTCAATCAACTCGCGCGCGGCGCGCACGAGGATATACAGCCCTCCCGCCGTGGTCAGGGTATCGACCACGCGGATATTGCCCCCGCCGATCTCGCGGGCGCACACGGCTTCATTGGCATAAGTGCCCGAAAGGCGCGAGCTGATGGACAGGCACAGCACCTGATGCCCCGCCTGCGTCAATTCCGTAAAGGTCTTGATATAGGCAGCGATCGGCGGCTGGGAGGTTGCCAGCGTCTTTGCGCTCTGAATGCGCTCAATGTAGTCGGCGTTTTCCTCCACGAAATGCTCGCGATGCGTGGATCCGTCCAGCGTATAGGTCATCGGCACATGGGTAACGCCCAGCTTCTGCGCCTCCTGGCGGTTCAGGCACGCCGTAGAGTCGGTTACGATGACGATCATTCCATCAGCCCTCCGAATTTGCGAAATCGATTATATCTTGCATCCAGCATCGCCCTGCTGTCAAGCTTTTCTATTTCATCAAGGTCGCGGATCCATAGCTTTTTTAGCTCCGCACAGGCTGCTTCAAAGCCGCTCTGCTCGCTTATGACCTCTTCCACGACGCCGAATTCCTTCAGCTCTCCCGCGGTGATGCGCAGGGCTTCCGCGGCGCGCTCGACCTGCCCCGCGTCCTTATAGAGGATGGAAGCCGCGCCCTCGGGCGAAATCACGGAATAGACCGCGTTTTCCAGCATATAGACCCGATCGGCCACGGCCAGCGCCAGTGCGCCGCCGCTGCCGCCCTCGCCGATGAGCACGGAGATCACGGGGGTTTTCAGCCCCATCATCTCAACCAGGTTCTGCGCAATCGCGCTTCCCTGCCCGCGCTCCTCCGCGCCCAGGCCGCAATACGCGCCCGCGGTATCGACAAAGCAGAGCACGGGGCGACGGAACTTTTCCGCCTGCTTCATCAAGCGCAGCGCCTTGCGGTAGCCCTCCGGGTTGGGGGAGCCGAAGTTCCGGGTGATTTTCTCCTTGGTATCTTCTCCCTTTTCGATGCCGATCACGGTCACGGGCGTGCCGTCCAGCTCGGCAATGCCGCCCAGGATCGCGGGATCGTCGGCAAAGAGCCGGTCGCCGTGCAGCTCGAAGAAGCGGTCGCACAGGGCTTCGATGTATTTGCGCGCGGTGGGGCGTCCGCTCTTGCGGGCGGCGCAAAGGCGTTCATAGGCGTTCATTGCGCGTCCCTCCTCTCATGGGGCGCATGCAGCCGCAGCAGGAAGGAGATGGTTTCCTTCTGCTCCTGCCGGGGCACGATGGCGTCCACAAAGCCCTTTTTCAGCAAAAACTCCGCGCGCTGGAAGCCCTCCGGGAGCTTGGCCCGTATGGTCTGTTCGATCACTCTCGGCCCTGCAAAGCCGATCAGCGCGCCGGGCTCGGCCAGAATCATGTCGGCCTCCATCGCAAAGGAGGCGGTCACGCCCCCGGTGGTGGGGTCGGTCAGCAGCGCCAGATAGAAGTTTCCGGCCCGGCTGTGGCGCAGCACCGCGCCGCTGGTCTTGGCCATCTGCATCAGAGAGAGGATGCCCTCCTGCATGCGTGCGCCGCCGGAGACCGTCACGCCCACGACGGGCAGGCTCCGCTCGGCGGCCAATTCAAAGGTGCGGGTGATCTTTTCGCCCACAACGGTGCCCATCGAGCCCATCATGAACTGCGCATCCATCACAAACAGCGCGCATTCCTCGCCGCCGATGCGGGCGGTGCCGCAAACCACGCCGTCCGGCCTGCCGGTCAGGCTGCGGGCTGCGGCGAGTTTTTTCTCGTATTCGGGAAAGCCGATGGGGTTTTGCGTGGTCATTTCCGGCCAGAGCTCTTCAAAGCTGCCCTCGTCGCAGAGCATACGAAGGCGCGCTTCCACATTCATGCGCAGGTGGTGGCCGCAATGGGGGCAGACCAGCAGGTTTTCCTCCATGTCCTGCGTCAGCACCGCGGCCTTGCAGGCGGGGCAGGCGCGATAGAGCGCATCCGGTATGGCGGGAGACGCACCCTTTTCCCCTGCGCCCTCGAGCGCGTTGCGGGGTTTGATGAACATACTTTTATTGAGCATCGCTTTCCCTCCTTTTCGCTTTTTTCATGGCGTTTATTCAGTAAAGCTGCTTGAGCAGCCTGTTCAGGAAATCGGTGGTATAAGTGCCGTCGGTAAACTCCTTGGAGGCGATGGTCTCCAACTGCAGTTCGCGGTTGATCTCCACGCCCTCGATCACCATTTCGCACAGGGCGGCCTGCATCTTGCGGATGGCCTCCTGGCGGGTGCCGGCATGGACGATGAGCTTGCCGATCATCGAATCATAAAACGGCGGAATGACGTAGTCCGGATAGAGCGCGGTATCAAAGCGCACCATGGGGCCGCCGGGGATGTGCAGCAGGGTGATTTTGCCGCAGGAGGGACGGAAGCCCTCGGAAGGGTCCTCGGCGTTGATGCGGCACTCGATGGCGTGGCCGGAAAGATGCACGTCCTCCTGCGTGAAATTCAGCTCCACGCCCGCCGCCACGCGGATCTGCCATTTGACCAGATCGCAGCCCGTGACCATTTCGGTGACGGGATGCTCGACCTGCAAGCGGGTGTTCATCTCCATGAAATAGAATTTTTTGTCCTGCGTGAGCAAAAACTCGATGGTGCCAAGTCCCCGGTAGCCGACGGTCTTTGCCGCCAGCACGGACACGCGCATCATTTCCTTTCGGGTTTCCTCATCCACCGAAGGGCTTGGGCTTTCCTCCAGGGTTTTCTGGTTTTTGCGCTGCATGGAGCATTCGCGCTCGCCCAGGCAGACGATATTGCCGAAGTGATCGCAGAGCAGCTGCATCTCGATGTGCTTGACGGGGAAGAGGAACTTCTCCATATAGCACGCGCCGTCGCCAAAGGCGGCCTGCGCTTCGCTGGACGCAGCCAGGAACGCGCGCTCGACCTCGTCAGCCGAATCCACGCGCCGGATGCCGCGCCCGCCGCCGCCCGCGCGGGCCTTGATCAGCAGCGGGAAGCCGATCTTTTCGGCCTCCTGTTTGGCCTGCTCCGCATCCCTGACCACGTCGCAGCCGGGCACAATGGGCACGCCCGCCTGACGCATGGTGCGGCGCGCGGCGTCCTTATCGCCCATTTTCTCGATGATCTCCGCGTCCGGGCCGATGAAGGCCAGGCCGCACTTTTTGCACAACTCGGCAAACCTTGCGTTTTCGGACAGCAGACCGTAGCCGGGATGGATGGCCTGGCAGCCGGTGAGCACCGCGGCGGAGATCACGGCGCTCATGTTGAGATAGCTCCCGGCCGCGGGCGCGGGGCCGATGCAGATGCTCTCATCGGCCAGCACGACGTGCAGCGCGTCGCGGTCCGCCTCGGAATAGACCGCCACGGTCTGGACGCCCATCTCCTTGCACGCGCGGATGATGCGCACGGCGATCTCGCCGCGGTTGGCGATCAATATCTTGGAAAACATTTAACCCTCCAGCAGCGCGAAGGACAGCTTTCCCTGCACGCAGAGCTTATCCCCGACGTGCGCTTCCGCCGCAGCGAAGAAGAAATTGCCCATGCGGCGCTCAATGCGCGCCCTGACGCGGATCTCGTCGCCGGGACGGACGGAATTGCGGAACCGCACCTTGTCCAGCCCCGTGTAGACGGGGGTCTTCCCCTTGATTTCATCTCCGATCAGCAGGCCGCAGGCCTGCGCCATGATCTCGCACAAAATCACGCCCGGCACGACCGGGTTGCCGGGAAAATGCCCCTGCAAAAAGAACTCGTCTCCGCGCACGCGGTAAAGGCCGTGCGCCGTGCCTTCCTCATCCACCGTGATCTCGTCCACCAGCAGCATCGGCTCGCGGTGGGGGAGCAGGTTTTTGATTTCTTCCCGATTCATGGAAGTCAAAGCCTCCTTCATCTTGATGTCAAAGCGCTCCTGCGCGCAAAATCACAGGAGCTTAAAGAGGATCTGGCCGTATTCGACGACGCTGCCGTTGGCGGCGCAGATATCAATGATCTCGCCGTCCTCTTCGGCGGTGATCTCGTTCATCAGCTTCATGGCCTCGATGATGCAGAGCACATCGCCCTTTTTGACCTTGCTGCCGACGGTGACGAACGGCGGGTCGGAGGGCGAAGGCGAGGCATAGAACACACCCACCATGGGCGAGAGCACCATCTTGGCGGCGTTGAAGTCCGCGCCCGCGTCCTCGTCCTTCACCGGCTCGGCGGCGGGAGCGGGGGCTGCGGCGGGCGCCGCCGCGGGCGCAGCCGGGGCAGCGGGAACCGCCGCCGCGACCGGCGCGGGCGTGCGCTCGATGCGGATGTGCGCTTCGCCCTCGGCATAATCCAGCGCGGTCAGGCCGTGCTTTTCAACCAGTTCCGCCAGCGTGCGGATATCGCTCATCTTCATAGGCTCAGTCCTCCGCGCGGCGCAGCGCCACCGCGCCGTTGTGGCCGCCGAAGCCCAGCGACAGCGAAACCGCGACGTCCGCCTGCGCTTCCTGCGCCGCAAGGGGCGTGTAGTTCAGGTCGCAGTCGGGGTCGGGCTGCTCCAGGCCGATGGTCGGGGGAATGACGCCGTTTTGGAGCGCCAGGGCGGAGGCGATCAGCTCCACCGCGCCCGCCGCGCCCAGCATATGGCCGGTCATGGACTTGGTGGAAGAGATGCGGGCGCGCTTTGCGTCCTCCTCGCCCAGCGCGAGCTTGATGGCGGTGGTTTCGGAGGAATCGTTGAGCTTGGTGCCGGTGCCGTGGGCGTTGATGTAGAGGCTGTCCTTGCCGGCGGTGTAATTCGCCTGCTCCAGCGCCTGCTTCATGGCCCTTGCGCCGCCGCTGCCGTCGGGACGGGGGGCGGTGACATGGTGCGCGTCGCAGGTATTGCCGTATCCCGCGACCTCGGCGTAGATCTTCGCGCCGCGCGCCTTGGCGTGCTCGTATTCCTCAAGCACGAGGATGCCGGAGCCTTCGCCCATGACAAAGCCCGCTCTGCGCGCATCAAAGGGCAGGGAGGCCTTCAGCGGGTCGGTTTCCAGCGAAAGCGCCATGCAGGTGGTAAAGCCCGCAACGGCCAGGGGATTGATGGTGGCCTCCGCGCCGCCCGCGATGATCGCGTCGGCGTAGCCGTGGGCGATGGCGCGATAGGCCTCGCCCGCCGCGTGGGTGGAGGTGGCGCAGGCGGTGACAGTGGGCAGGCACGGGCCCTGCGCGTCATATTTGATGGCGATGGAGCCCGCCGCCATGTTGGCGATCATCATCGGGATGAACAGCGCCGAAACGCGGGTCGGGCCGCGCTGATTGAGCCGGTTGTTCTGCTCGATGAAGGTGTTCATGCCGCCGATGCCGCTGCCCACATACACGCCGAAGCGCTCGGGATCGACCGCGCCCAGAATGCCGCTGTCCTCCACGGCCTGCTTGGCGGCAGCCATGGCATACTGCGTAAAGAGGTCCATGCGGCGCTGGGTGGGCACGTCCATGCCGAAATCCGCAGCGTTAAAATCCTTGACCTCGGCCGCGACCTTGACCTTGAAATCCGCGGTATCGAATTTGGTGATGGGGCCGACGCCGCAGACGCCGCCCTTGAGGCTGTCCCAGAAGGCGGGCAGGCTGTTGCCGACGGGCGAAATCACGCCCATGCCGGTGATGACAACTCGTTTCATTGAAAATTCCTCCTGAAAGTGACGGCGTTACATCGCCATGCCGCCGTTGACATTGAGCACCGCGCCGGTGATATAAGAAGCGCGGTCGGAGCAGAGGAACGCCACCGCGTCCGCCACGTCCTGCGCCGTGCCCAGCCGCCCCAGCGGGATGCCGGAGGTCAGGGCGTTTTTCGCCTCTTCGGGCAGGGCGCGGGTCATGTCGGTGTCGATAAAGCCGGGGGCGACCGCGTTGACGGTGACGCCGCGGGGCGCAAGCTCGCGCGCCACGGACTTGGTCATGCCGATCAGGCCCGCCTTGGAAGCGGCGTAATTGGCCTGACCCGCGTTGCCGATCTGCCCGACGACGGAGGAAATGTTGACGATGCGGCCGGAACGCTGGCGCAGAAAACCGGTATAAAGAGAGCGGATAAAATGAAATGCGCCTTTTAAGTTCACGTCCAGCACCGCGTCAAAGTCCTCTTCCTTGAGCTGCGCGGCGAGGCGGTCGCGGGTGATGCCCGCGTTGTTGACCAGCGCCCACACGGGGCCGAGTTCGGCGTTGATCTGCTTGCACAGGGCAGTAACGGCGTCGCCGTCGGCCACATTGCAGGCATAGGTGTTCACGCGCGCGCCGGTTTCCGACGCGATGAGCTGCGCGGTTTCCTCCGCGGCGGCGGTGTTTCCGGCGTAGACGGCGGCGATATCGAAGCCCTGGCGCGCCAGCTCCAGCGCGATGGCGCGGCCGATGCCGCGGGACGCGCCGGTGACGAGCGCTACTTTACGGTTGGTCATGCTTCTCCTCCGATCTTGGCAAGCGCGTCCGCAAGGGTCGCGTCGTCCTCCGCGCGGCAGACCTTGACATTGCCGTCAATGCGCGCAATCAGCCCGGAGAGCGTCTTGCCCGCGCCGCACTCGACGAAGGTATCCACGCCGTCGGCGATCATCGCGCGCACGGTCTGCTCCCAGCGGACGGGGTTTTCCACCTGCTCGGAGAGCAGCTGCACGGCGTCGCCGTAGGGCTGCGCGGTGCGGTTGGCGTAGAGCGGGATGCGGGGCGCGGCAAAGGTCATGTTCGCCAAATCGCCCTTGAGCTTTTCCGCCGCGGAATGCATATAGGGGCTGTGGAACGCGCCGCTGACGGGCAGCTTCATGGCCCTGCCCTTGAGTTCCGCCACGCGAGCGGTCAGCAGATCGATCTGCCGGGCGTCGCCCGAGACGACGGTCTGTCCGGGGGAATTGTAGTTGACGGGATAGACGGAATCAAACTCCCTGCAAATGCCCTCGACCTGCTCGGCCGTCAGGCGCAGGATCGCAGCCATGGCGGTGGGATCGGAGGAAGCGCAGGCGTCGTCCATATACTGCGCGCGCTTGATCACCAGGCGGAACATCTCTTCAAACGAGGCGATGCCCGCAAACTGCGCGGCGGCAAGCTCGCCCAGCGAAAAGCCGGCGGCGCTATCCGCATAGATGCCCTTTTCCGTCAGCGCCGCGGCGCAGGCGGCGTCCACGGCAAAGAGGCAGGGCTGGGTGTTGAGGGTGCGGCTCAGCTCCTCCTTGGAGGCGGAAAAGCACTGATTCGACGTGCCGGGACGGATGGCATCCGCCAGGTCGAACACCTTGCGGGCGGCGGGGGAGCTTTCGTAAAGCTCCTTGCCCATGCCCGTATACTGTGCGCCCTGTCCGGCAAAGACAAAGGCTATTTTACCCATTGAGAGGCTCCCTTCAAAAGCGCTTCGGCCTGAGAGAACATCTCCTCGATGATCTCCTTGGCAGGCTGCTCCTTTTTGACCATGCCGGCGATCTGGCCGCACATGAAGGAGCCGTTCTGTTCGTCGCCCTCGCGGGCGGCCTTGCGCATCGCGCCCACGCCCATCTTTTCAAACTCCTCGGCAGTGAAATCCGGAGAATACTCCAATTCCTGCATCTTGCGGGTGACGGGCGATTTCAGTCCGCGCGCGGGATGGCCGACGCGGCGGCCGGTGACGATGGTGTCGATGTCCTTGGCGCGCAGCACGCGCTGCTTGTAATTTTCGTGGATGGTGCATTCGTCGGCCACGAGGAAGCGGGTGCCGACCTGCACGCCCTTGGCGCCCAGCATGAAGGCCGCCGCAACGCCGCGCCCGTCGCCGATGCCGCCCGCGGCAAGGACGGGGATTTTTACCGCGTCCACCACCTGGGGCACAAGCGTCATGGTGGTCAGGTCGCCGACGTGGCCGCCGGATTCGCCGCCCTCGGCCACGACCGCGCACGCGCCCATGCGCTCGCACATCCTGGCGATGGCGACGGAGGGCACGACGGGGATGACCTTGAGGCCGTTTTCGACCCAGTTTTTGATGTACTTGGAGGGGAGTCCCGCGCCGGTGACGACGACGGGCACCTTTTCCTCCACGACGACCTGCGCCACCTCGTCCGCAAAGGGCGAGAGCAGCATCACGTTCACGCCGAAGGGCTTATCGGTGATTTCGCGGATCTTTTGGATCTCGGCGCGCAGCTGCTCGCCGTTGGAATTCATGCCCGCGATGATGCCCAGACCGCCGGCATTGGAGACGGCTCCGGCCAGCGATGCGTCCGACACCCAGGCCATGCCGCCCTGAAAGATGGGATATTCGATCCCCAGCAGATCGCAGATTTCGGTGCGGATCATGGTCTTACGCCTGCTGCGCGTCGATCAGCGCAACGATGTCCGCAACGGTCTTGAGATCCGGGCTCATCTCGATGGTGCCGCCGAAGGTATCCTCAAAGGACATGATGAGCTCCACGGTGTCCAGGGAGTCCACGCCCAGCTCGGCAAAGGTGGATTCGGGCTTGATGGAAGCCGCGTCGATGTCCTTGTAGTCCGCGATGATCTGTGCAACCTTTTCGAAAGTCATGTTTTTGTCCTCCTGATTTTCATCGTAAAGTTAGTTTTGCTTCAAAATATTTGCAAAGGGCATGTTTTGCCCGGTTTGCCAAAGATTACAGCCGCAGCACGGCCGCGCCGTGGGTCAGCCCCGCGCCGAAGGCGGACAGGGCGATGGTCTGGCCGTCCCGGAGCCTGCCGTCCTTGCGCATCTCGTCGATGAGCAGCGGGATGCAGGCGGAAGAGGTGTTGCCGCAGGCCGCGATGTTGCCGGGGAATTTCTCCTTCGGCAGGTGCAGGCGGGTCCTTGCGGCGTTTAAGATGCGCTGGTTGGCCTGATGCAGCAGGAACCAATCCACGCTCTCCAGCGCGACGCCCGCCTTCTGCGCAGCCTCGTTCAGGTCGCTGACGCAGGAGGAGACCGCAAAGCGATAGACCTCCTGGCCGTTCATCTGAAGCCAGCGTCCCTCCCCCTTCCTTTCGGAAAAGGGATTGTTGTTGGCGGGCATTTCGACATTCAGGAACTCCGCGTTGAACTCCGTGCGCAGCACGGTGGACAGGCACTCGCCCTCGCCGGAATCCTCCAGCAGCACCGCGCCCGCGCCGTCGCCGAACAGGATGCAGGACGAGCGGTCGGTCCAGTCGCACAGGGCGGAGGGCTGTTCCGCCGCGATGATGAGCACGCGGCGCGCTTTGCCCGCGCGGATGGCGCTGTCAGCGACATCGAGCGCCTTGAGGAAGCCGGTGCACGCGCCGTTGATGTCGAGCGTCTGGCCGGTATAGCCCAGCGCGCCCGCGATAAAGCAGCCCGGCGCGGGGGTGACATGGTCGCTGATGACGTTGGAGCAGATCATAAGATCGACGCTCTCCGCGTCGGCGTTTGCCTCCTCCAGCGCGCGCTTTGCGGCCAGCGCGCCGAGTTCATAAACGGTTTCATCCTTCAAAATGCGGCGGCTGGAAATGCCGGTATGGGTGACGATCCATTCGTCGCTGGTATCGAGTATTTTGCACAGATCGTCGTTGGTGACGACCTGATCGGGCAAGGCGCTGCCGCTTCCGATGATTTTCATTCGTTACGCCCCTTCTTTTTCTGATACAGTTCTTCCTGCTTGCGCTCAAAGAAATCGTTGAGCTTGCCCAGCGCCTGCACGAGCTGCTCGACCTCGGTTTCGCTCATCGATCGGGTGATGGACCGCACCATGTTCTGGTGGAAATACTTATGCGCGGCGTCCATCTTGCGACCGCGGGGCGTGAGCTCCACGCGCTGGACGCGGCCGTCGTATTCGTCGCGGCGTTTGACGACATAGCCCTTCTTTTCCAGCCGCTTGACCGCGACAGTGACGGTAGGGAGCGTGATATCCAGCGCCTGAGCGATGCCGCTGATGGTCGAATAGCCCGCCGGATTCTGCCCCACGCACTCGAGCATATGCACCTCGGCGATGGACAGATCGTTGCTGCTGGCTTCCAGCATTCTCTCTTCCATTTTGCCCACATTTTCAAACGATGTGACCAGCAGGTCGTTGAGTTTTTGTTCCGCTTCTCTCATGGCCGATCATCCTCTTCCCTCTGCACGATTAGTTAGTCTAGCTAAGCATAGAGCCTTTGCAGTCCTTTGTCAATCCCTTGCGTGTAAACTTGTTGAAATTTACAAACAAGTCATTATTTCAACAACTTTTCTGCGCTCCTCCCCTCCGTTTTCTGCCGCATCTCCTTCTCTGACGTTCCTGCACCCGCAGGGAACGGAGGGGAAGGGATCCTCAACTCCCCTGTACCCGTAGGGTGAGCGCAGCGAACCTGAAGGTCGAGCGTTTTGGAGCAAAGAGTACTGTGTACTCTTTGCGTAAAATAAGCCGACCGAAACACCGGAATGTCCCGAAGGGGCGTTATGGTGCGAAGGCGTAGGGTGAGCGCGGCGAACCTGAAGCATGAGCGTTTTGAATAAAAGAGCACAGGTTGCTCTTTTATTCAAATAAGCCATGCGCAACACCGGGACATTCCGAAGGGATGTTCCGGTGCGAAGGTGGAGGCTGGGACGCAGTGCCCGAAGGGCGGCCCTCCTGCGCACTCCCCTTCCCCATCGCGGCAATCTCCGCAGCGCCCACTCGCGCCGCAACACCTTTGCCGCGCCCCTGTCTTTCCCCTTCATGCAAAAATCCCTCCTGCGGAGCTTTTTCCGCACGAGGGATTTCTATTGCCATTCGCTTTTACGGCAGGAAGTTCTGCCAGATCTTTTCGGCGCGCTGTGGCTGCGGGACAAACAGGAAGCGGTCGGGATCGCGCAGGAACTGCGTGTAGATCGGGACGTTTTCCTCCAATCCGAGTTGCGCATACGGTTCGGGTGCTTTGACGGTAAGCTCACCGGAAGCATAGGCGTCGTTATGCAGCCACTCAAAGGAGCCGTCCTCCTTCAGCAGCGGGAAGAAGGCAAGCCCGCCATGGGCGCGCACGCCGCGGTAATCGAAGCCGAAATCACGGACGCACCACGCGCCGAAGGTGAGGGGCTGCTCCGGGTCTGCGGAGATGGTGGCGTGCGCCCAGCCGGGCGGGACGATGACCACCTGGCCGGGAAGCGCCTCGACCGCGAAGCAGCGGCCGGGATCATCCCCATCGTGCTCCTGCATATAGATCACGGCCTTGCCCACCCAGATCTCGTAGACCTCCGGGGTGGACATGCCGCAGGAGGGGCTGACGGCGTGGACGTGCCCCTGCGAGCGGACGGGCTCCCTGCCCAGCCGCCCTCCGGCGTAGGTCACCGCGCCGTAGAGCAGATTGCGCTTGAGCATCGCCTCGCGGTCGCAGCTGCGGCCCACGTCCATGGCAATGGAATAGACGGGATCGGGGCCCTCGCAGTTGGGGTCGCGCAGGCTTTTGCGGATCGCGTTCAGCGCGCGCAGCTCCACCTCGGGGCCGAACACGCCGAGGCCGTAGGCAAAGCCCATCGGCTGTTCCGTGGGACGGATGTCGAATCCGGGATGGATCATCTGGTTTGCCCCCTGACATACGCCTTCACCGTGGCGCACTTTTCCCCTGCGGCGGCGGGGCGGATGGTGTATTTTCCGACCGCAGCGGGGATGATGAAGGTTTCGGCGTAATGCACGGTGAACGGCTCGAACGCGCCGGTCGGGCTTTCGACCACGGCGGCGCTGCCCTCCACGAGGTTGAGCACATTGACCCCGCCGTTCGTGTCATGCGGCACGGCCTTGGTGAACCAGTGGCGGCGGGTCTCGATGAACTCGCGCTCGTGCAGGCCGGTGCGTTCCTCGCGCCAGCCGTCGCCGGAGGCCATCTCTTCAAACCTGTTGACCAACTCGTTCTTCACAAACTCGGTATCGCGCTCGAACTGTATGTTCTTTCTGCCGTGCTCCAGATGGATGGGGCGCGGTCTGCCGTCGAGGCCGACGCGGTTCCAATCCCAGAGCTTGAAGGTGAAAATATAGGGCGTGGCGCTGATCTCCAGCACCATCACGTCCCTGCCGGAGCAATGGACGGTCCCGGCGGGAATCAGGAAATGATCGTGCTTCTTTGCCGGGATGCGGTTGACGTATTTTTCCGCGTCAAACTCCCCGGTCTGCTGCGCTTCAGCCAGCGCGGAGATCATCTCGTCGGGGTTTACGCCGGTCTTGACGCCCAGATAGACCGCAGTATCGCTCTCCGGAACGGCGTCAAGGATATAGTAGCTTTCGTCCTGCGTATAGTGCATGCCGAAATTCTGCTGGATGTACTCGGTGAGCGGATGCACCTGAAGCGAGAGGTTCTGTCCGCCGACGGTATCGAGGAAGTCAAAGCGGATGGGGAACTCCGCACCGAAGCGCGCGTGTACCCTTTCGCCGAGCAGCGCGCGGGGCTGGGTCAGCACCAGATCCTGCGCGGGGATCTCCATCACCGTGCCGCCCTCTTCGAGCAGCAGGCTGTTCTCCTCCGGCACGCCGTCGAAGCTCCAGGCGTAGTTTTCCTTTGCCGAATCGAGGCCGCAGTGGGTCTTCATCCACTGGCCGCCCCACACGCCGGGGTCGAAATACGGCACGGTGCGGAAGGGGCGGCGCACGGTGTTTTCCAGCGTTTTGCGCACGGTTTCGCCCGCAGCCAGCACGGGGCTTTCTTTTTTGTTGGTATCGAGCACAAAGTCGATGCGGTTCCACAGATCCATCTTGTGGCGGTCGCTGACGCGCCAGTCGATGAAAAACCCGCGCTTATATTTGCGCAGGGTTTCCTCTTTTTCGTTATGGGCGCACCAGTTGCCGATCTCGCCGGAGCGGTAGCGCTGCTGAATCTCCCAGCGGGCAAGGTCGGCATAGACCAGCACATCGCCCTCGGTCACCAGCGCCGCACCGGGGCCGTAGACGACGGCGACGCCGCCCTTGGCTTCGTTCACGCGGCGGCGGAGCACGGCAAGCTTCTTTTCGTCAAAGAAGGCCTCGATCTTGTGACAGGACATCACGCCGAACACGCGGTCGTCCGTGATGTTATAGGAAAGCATCTTTTCGATCTCGTCCTCGGGGAGATTGGCGGCGGAAACGTCGATCACGAGCCCCAGCATCATCTCCTCCATCAGCCCGCCGAGGATCTCGTCAAATCGCACGCTGGGGTAGCCGTCGATCACCAGCACGGGGCAGGGCTTTCCGGCAGCGTCCAGCGCCCTTTGCAGTTCTTTGCAAAGGGCGGCATAGCCGTGCATCAGCTTTCCCGCCGCGGGCACGGCGGGATTTTTATCGTAAGACGTCATGAAATTCTCCTACTATTTAATTTAGATCAATCTGGCAGACAAAGCGCTCCCCGCGGTAATAAAGGGTTTGCAGCTGCACCAGCCGCCCGGTGGAATCGAGCACGCGGCGGCGGCGGCAGAGGATCGCGCCCTCGCGGGGGAGCTGAAGCTTGAGCCCGATCGGGCCGCCGCTCAGCGCGCTGATCTGCTCGCAGGACTTGACGGGCCTGACCCCGTATTTATCGCGCAGCACGCGGTAGAGCGCACCGTCGAAGGTTTCGTTCTCCTCGATAAACAGGTGCGGCGGGAAATAGTCCACCAGCAGCACCATCGGCTCGCCATCGGCGCACATCAGCCGCTCCAGGCGACAGACGCGCTGATTGACCTGTGCGCCCAGTTCTGCGGCGACGGGCGGATCGGCATGCACCCAGGCGACCTTTTTCTCCTTGAGCTCCAGCTTATCGCCCATCTCCAGCGCGAAGGTCTGCCAGCGGGTCAGCTCGGTAACGATGGGACCGCGCTTGACCTGCGTGCCCACGCCCTTTTTGCGCTCGATCAAGCCCTCGCGCACGAGCTTGTCCATCGCGGCGCGGATGGTGTTGCGCGCAACGCCCAGCTCCTCCGAAAGGGCCAGCTCCGTGGGCAGCATCTTGCCCTGGCGGTACTCGTCCTGACTGATGAGCTGGCGCAGGTACTGCTCGACCTGCTTGTTGAGCGGCAGTGCGGAATGAACGTTGATGATCTCCGGCATATCAGATCAACCTCGGCTTTCCCTCAACCTCCATCAGGCGGCAGGTGAAGCCCTTTTCCGCGATGGAAGCGTAATCGTGACCGCATTCGGTGCTCCAGCAGCAGCCCACGGCCAGCACCTTATCTCCGGTATTGGCCAGCCGGTGGGCGACATTTCGGGGAATATAATGCAGCGTGCCGCGCTCCATCTCCTCCATCCAGGTATGGCCCGCCTCATCCATCAGGATCAGCGCGCCCCGGCCGGAGATGCAGAAATAATACTCCGCGGTATTGCGTTTGGCGTGATAGTGTCCCTTGGTCATGAAATACTCTGTGCCGACCTTGCCGGGGTTGACGAAGCTTGTGCCGAAAAACAGGCCTCCCTCCTGCCCCTCGCGCTCACCGTTTTCATGGGTGAGCACGCGATAGACCTCGGTCTCCTGCGGAAGGGCCGAGCGGGCGGCTTCATCGGCAAAGGCGCCCTTCAAATCAGCCAGCGTTCGGCGCGAAAGCGCGGCCTCCGAAAGAATCTCTCCACTTTCCAGATTCAAAAGAGTTCTCATGTGTTACCCCCATGTAAAAATTATATATCTATCTCATCATTATTTTAATGTTCGTGAATGGGGCTGTCAAGCGGATAGGCGCAAAGTTTTTACTTGCAAAGACTTTAGGACGGACTATAATAAAAGTACTGAAATCATTCTTCAGGGTAGGGTGAAAGTCCCAATCGGCGGTGAAAGCCCGCGCGTGCCGAAAGGCGCTGATCAGGTCGCATTCCTGAGCCGACGGTTACAGTCCGGATGAAAGAAGATATGATGAAGTGCCGCGCAATTTTTTCCCAACCGAATACGCGACCGCCTTCAAATCCCCTCATATCTTAAAAGAGGTCCCGAATGTCCCAGAAGGTTCCCGTTTCCAACAACGACAAGCGCCGCTTCCCCGTGCGGAAGCTGACGATGACCGCGATGCTCGGCGCGGTGGCGACGGTGCTGATGTACCTGAGCTTTTCCGTGCCGCTGATGCCCAGCTTCATCAAGCTCGATCTGTCCGAGCTGCCCGCGCTGATCGCCTCCTTTGCGCTGGGCCCGGTGTGCGGCGTGGTGGTCTGCCTGATCAAGAACCTGATCAACCTGTGCTTTACGACCACCGGCGGCGTGGGCGAGCTTTCCAACTTCCTGCTGGGCGCGATCTTCGTCTTTACCGCGGGGATGTTCTACCGGCACATGGGCGGACGGCGCGGCGCGCTGATCGGTTCGCTGGCGGGCGCGGCGATGATGGCGGTGCTGTCGGTCTTTACCAATTATTTCGTGGTCTATCCCATCTACACGGCCTTCATGCCGATGGACGCGATCCTGGGGATGTATCAGGCGATCAATCCCAACGTCAAAAACCTCTGGGACGCGCTGATCTGGTTCAACATGCCCTTCACCTTCATCAAGGGGCTGATCTCGGTGGTCATCACCTTCCTGATCTACAAAAAGATCTCTCCCCTGCTCAAGGGCCGCAAAAAGGATTCTCAATAAAACCCGAAAACCCGCGGGAAACGGCAAAACAGCCGTTTCCCGTTTTTTATGCCGAGGGCAGACTTTTTTTCGCCGTGAAACCTATCGGGGAGCTCAACGTTGTTTCAAACGACGGCGCACCCGGCCGCCCCTGCCCCGCTTTCCGCTGAAATTCCGCATTTTTCCGCACAATGCTGTTTTTTTGCCGCATATTCGATTTCTTTCGCGCCTTTACGGATGTTTTTCCATCGAAGCAGTATTTTTTTATCTTTATTCTTTCTTAATACGCGCATTCCAACGCATTTGCGTGCGATTTGCAAAGGGCGCAAATGTTTCATATCATGAAATCCCGTTTCATTTTGTTTCTCTTTGCGGAACGTTGGTCGCAAAATCTACATTTTTTCTTAAAATCGGTTTCACTTTTGGAGCGAAATGTGTTAACATACGCCTGGATTGTGAAATTGCGGTCCCCGACCGTCTCACAGACTATAAAGAGAAAGAAGGCGTCACTCCATGTCATCCCTGCTCGCGTTTGTCATTCTGGCTGCGGTTGCTGCACTGGGATTCGCCGCGATCAACTTCTCGTCCGTCAAGAAGTTGGAAGAGGGCACTCCCCGCATGCAGGAAATCGCCAAGAAGATCCGTGAAGGCGCGGATACCTTCGTCAAGTATGAGCTGAAGGTCATCTGCATCGTCGCCATCTTCATCATCCTCGCCCTGGGCATCCTGGTCTCCTGGGAATGCGCCCTGGCCTTCCTCATCGGCGCTACGATGAGCGAATGCGCCGGCTTCGTCGGTATGCGCATCGCCACCTACGCCAACGTCCGCGTGTCCAACACCGCGCGCGTGACCAAGAACCTCGGCCAGACCCTCAAGGTTGCCTTTAAGGGCGGCTCGGTCATGGGCCTGTGCGTCGGCGGCTTCGCGCTGCTCGGCCTGTTCATCGTCTACATGATCTTCGGCGTATTCGGCGACTACCTGAGCCTTGAGCGCATGGTGGCCACTCCCGCCTGGATCGTCAAGGGCATCAGCTTCGTGCCGTTCACGATGATCGTCTCCGGCTATGCGCTGGGCTGCTCCATGATCGCGATGTTCAACCGCGTCGGCGGCGGCATCTACACCAAGGCGGCCGACATGGGCGCTGACCTCGTCGGCAAGACCGAGGCCAAGATCCCCGAGGACGACCCCCGCAACCCTGCGACCATCGCGGACAACGTCGGCGACAACGTCGGCGACGTGGCCGGTCTGGGTTCCGACCTGCTGGAATCCTATGTCGGCGCGATCTCCTCTGCGGTCATCCTGGGCATCCACCTGTTTGTGACCTCTGAAGCGGTTTCCGGCGGCATGACCACCGATATGCTCCAGAAGCTGTTCTATTATCCCCTGGTCTTCGCCGGCATCGGCCTGATCGCCTGCGTCATCGGCATTGCGTCCCTGCTGATCCGCAAGCTGAGCGACAATCCCCACAAGGAACTCAACAATGCGACCTGGATCTCCGCCGGTCTGACCATCGTGCTGGGCGGCATTGTGACCTACTTCTTCTTCAGCGGCATGGATATGGCCGGCACGGGCTTCAACGCCGGCTGGCTGTCCCCGTGGCTTGCCTCCGCCGTCGGCATCATCGCCGGTATCGTGATCGGTATCCTGGCGGAGTACTACACCTCCTATGACTACAAGCCCACCCGCAAGATCGCCGAGTCCTCCAAGGAAGGCCCCGCGCTGACCATCACCGAAGGCATGGCCGTCGGTATGATTTCCACCATGGCTCCCCTGATCGTGCTGGCTGCGGCCACGATGCTGGCCTACTTCCTGGGCGGCATGTACGGCGTGGCGATGGCGGCTGTCGGTATGCTGTCCTTCGTCTCCGCGACGGTTTCCGTCGATACCTACGGCCCGATCTCCGATAACGCGGGCGGCATCGCCGAGATGTCCTTCCTCGAACCGGAAGTCCGCGAGATCACCGATAAGCTCGACTCCGTCGGCAACACCACCGCTGCCATCGGCAAGGGCTTCGCGATCGGTTCCGCTTCTCTGGCGGCGCTGTCGCTGATGGTCTCCTTCCTGTATTCCTTCAACGATCCCACCACTCCCCTGCAGCTGAACATCGTCAACACCACGGTTCTGGCCGGTGCGCTGGTCGGCGCTGCGCTGCCCTACCTGTTCAGCGGCATGCTGATCGAAGCGGTCGCCAAGGCTGCCCGCCAGATGGTTGAGGAAGTTCGCCGTCAGTTCCGCGAAATCCCCGGCATTCTGGAAGGCAAGGCCGATCCCGACCACAAGACCTGCATCCAGATTTCCTCTGCTTCCGCCATTCAGGAGATGAAGCTCCCCGCGATCCTGTCCCTGCTCTTCCCCATCGTGGCCGGTTTCCTGTTCGGCGCTGACTTCGTCGGCGGCGTGCTGATCGGCGCAACGATCTCCGCGATTATGCTGGCCATCTACACCGGCAACGCGGGCGGCGCTTGGGACAACGCGAAGAAGTTCATCGAATCCGGCGGAGTCAAGGGCGCCATGAAGGGCGACGAGACCCACGAGGCGGCCGTTGTCGGCGATACTGTCGGCGATCCTCTGAAGGATACCGTCGGCCCGTCCCTGGACATCCTCATCAAGATCATGTCCACCGTGTCCCTGATCCTGGTTTCGATCTTCTCCAAGTACAACCTGCTGGATTGGATCCTGAGCCTGTTCAAGTAAGCATCCTCAAAGAAGCGGTTCCGAAAAGGAACCGCTTCTTTTTTGCCCATTTGCGGGTGTTTCCGGCCCTTGCCAGTTGCATCCGATTTGTTTCCGACTTATTATAAAATTGTATTTATTTCCCATTTATTTCCATTTCGCTACGAATAAAAAAATATAAATTAAAAAAAGATGACTTTTTTGAAACTCTTTTCCATATGCAATCGTCTAAGAAGTGAAAAGGAGGTATCCATATGAGAAAGGCAAAATCCTTGCTGGCCCTTGTGCTGGCAATGCTGACGCTGCTGGCCTTCCTGCCGACAGCATTGGCGGATGAGACAGCGCACGCCGTAACACTCACGTACGGCGAGCATGTCTCCGTCAAGGGAAAAGCTCCCCCAACGACCACAGCCGGAGCGGATCTTGTGATCGAATACAAATCCGACCACGCAGAATTCGTCCCCGACAAACCCACGGTAACCATCGGCGGAAGCAACTACACCGGCTACAACCTCACGGAGGCCGACGGCTACCAGAAGCTGACGATTTCAGATGAAGCCCTGACCGGCGATGTGACGATCCATCTGACGGCGTCCGGCAAAATGTACCCCGTCAAATTTATCTCCGAAGAAGGCACGACGAATAAGCCCGACGACACCACCGCGGCTTACGGCAGCACCTATACGCTGCCCCAGAACGTGCCCGCCCGCACCGGCAAGGCCTTCAAGGGCTGGAAGGCCGTAAACGGCGGCACCTATCAGCCCGGCGGCACCTACACCTCCATCCCCAGCGGCGGCGAGACCTTCACCGCGCTTTGGGAGGACAAGGCCGCTGCGACCCTGACCTACGCAAACGGCGGCTACACCATCACCCTGCCGCAGGGCTACACCGGCTATGTCGGCGACAAGGTCCAGGCGGCGGATGGGCCTGCGCTGGCCGGTTATCGCTTCAAGCACTGGCAGGGCAGCGACGGCAAGACCTACGCCGAAAAGGCGGAGATCGAGCTGACCGGGAATCTTACCCTGACCGCGGTCTACGACAAGCTGTACGACCTGCTGCTGACGGGTGAGGGTCTCACCCCTACCACCAAGCAGGCAATCTCCGGCGAGGAAATCGCGCTGACCGTACCTACCGCGCCGCAGGGCAAGGTGTTCACCGGTTGGAAGTCGAGCGCGGACGGCAAGATCTACACCGACAAGTACATCATGCCCGCGCAGAACGTGACCCTGACCGCGCAGTTCGCTGCGGCGGTGACGGTCAGCTATGACGGAAACGCGGACGGCAAGGCGCACTACATCGGCGAGGAAATCACCGTCGCGGCGGCTCCTGCGGCGCAGACCGGCAAGGTCTTTGCGGGCTGGAAGCTGGGCGATAAGCTCTATCAGCCGGGCGACAAGCTCGTGCTGACCGGCAACACGGCCTTCACCTCGCAGTTTGTGAGCGAAGTGACCATTTCCTACGTCACCGGCACGACGGCGCCCCTGCCCGATCTCAAGGGCGGCGCAGGCCTGAACGCGATGACGGCGGACGCGCCCACGCGCGAGGGCTACACCTTTGTGGGTTGGCGCGCCAGCTGGGACGGCAAGCTCTACGCAGCCAAGGCAACCTTTGTGCTGCCCGCCGCCAACGGCACACTGACGGCAGAATGGAGCAATGTCACCGTCACCTTCACCGCCGGCTCCGGCTGGGGCAGCAGCGGCGCTGGCACGCTGCCCGCGCCCATTCAGGCGGAAGCGGGCAAGAGCTTCACCGCCCCGGCGAAGGTCTATAACAGCCTGAGCTACGTCATGACCGGCTGGCGCGCCAGCTGGGACGGCAAGCTCTACGCGGCGGGCTCGACCGTGACCCTGCCGCAGAACATCACCGGCAACGTGACGATGAGCGCGGAGTGGGAGCACGTCTACTACCCGGATTACAGCGAGAATCCCTACTACCCGTCCCCCACGCCGAACCCCGGCAACGTGACCTATTACTACTCGATCGACGCCTCCTGCTCCAAGGGCGGCACGATCCGCCCGGACGGCACCACGCAGGTCCGGCGCGGCAACGCCCTGACCGTGAGCTGGAAGCCGAAGAGCGGCTATGCCGTGGACGCGGTGTACATCGACGGCCGTCTGGACAACAGCCATGACGGTTCCTACACCTTCCGCGACGTGAGCGACAGCCACAGCATCTACGTCCGCTTCGTGCGCGGTTCCGGCTCGAACGACACCTCGCCCAAGACCGGCGACGGATATCCGATGGCGCTGGTGCTGCTCGGCTGCTCGGCTGCGGCGGGCTTGCTGTTCGCTGCCACCCGCAAGCGCCGTGCATAAACCCCAACCAACCCAAAAGAGACGGAGGATCAACATCCTCCGCCTCTTTTTTTGCAACAACAGGCCTAGCCGAAAAATCAATCTTCCTCCGCAAAGAAATCGCTGTCGATGCGCCGGATGGCGTAGGTTCTCTCGGTGGTCACGCCCAGGCCATGCTCCATCATCAGGTAGGCCAATTTCATGCCGTCCACCAGCGCGATGCGGACGCTGTGCTGCTGCCGGGCGTACTCCTGCGCGCCCGCGGTGAACTGCGCCGTGGTGATAAACAGCCCCTTCTGCACGCCCTTGCCCGCCAAAGCGCCCACGAACTTCTGCACCTCCGGTCGGGAGACCGTCGCGGCTTTATCCCATTTTTTCGCCTGAATGCCGATGCTGCTGAAGCCGAGCTTGTCCTCCTGAATCCAGCCGTCCACGCCCTCGTCGCCCGATCGCGGCGTCACGAAGCCGGATTCCTCCCCGCCGCCATAACCCATCCGCAGCATCAGCTGCACCACCATGCGCTCGAAGAAATCGGAGTCCTGACGGCAGACCTCGTCGAGTAGTTCCTCCGCCAGCGACCGCCGGAGGAGCTGATAGGCGCTGTCCAGCGCCTCCTGCGGGCTTTCTCTTTCCGTTTGAGGATGGGGCAGAGCCTCTTCCTCCGTTTTCGCGCTTTTGCAGAATGCGCGGAAAGCCGGATAGCGCGTCAGCAGAGCGTTGTCTACCCTCTCGCCGGAGGCCAGCACGCGCTTTCCCTCGTCGGAGAGGACATAAACGCCCCGACGAACGCGCGCCAGCAGCCCCGCGGCGGTCAGATAGGTCACAGCCCAGCCGACGCGGCCGCTCCAAACCGACGCACCGCTGGGAAGCTGCTCCTCCTGCTCCGCTGCGCTCAACCCGATTTGCTTCGCAACGGCTTCTCTCAACTCCCGTCGATTCTTCTCGCCGCCCTCCTTCAGGGCGCACATCACATTTCCATACAGCTCGTCCTACTTGGGCAAGGCCATGGCAGAAGTCCTCTTTTCTCTGTTTGATGCAATCAGTATAGCGCAGTTCTTCCCTTTTCACAAGCGAAGTGTGAAACGCATATCCTGCCTGTGAGCCCCATGGTCTTTACGGGGCGAAAGGAGAGGATTCACTTGGCGATTACAAGTGCAAATAAAGCGGTTTCTGCGCCTCAAATCGCGTGCGGCGGGTCGTTCCGGATCATGCTGTCGCTGACGGGCGCGCCGGACGTGGCAGCGACCCCTGCGGACGTGGTGCTGGTGCTCGACCGCTCGGGGAGCATGGCGGGCGCGGGGCTGACGGCGATGCAGCAGGAAGCGGACGCGCTGATCGACGCGCTCGATCTGGCCAGCGACGGCGCGGCGGATGGGACGATCGGTTCGGGCAGCCGCGCCGGCGTGGTGAGCTTTGCGGATACGGCTGCGCAGGACGCGGCGCTGGGCTCGACCCCGGCGGAGCTGAAGGCGGCGGTTGCGGCGCTGACGGCGGGCGGTTTTTCCAACCTGACGGCGGGCATTGCGCGCGGGCTGCAGCTGTTCCCCGCCGACACGACGAACCGGAAGCTGATGGTGATCTTCACCGACGGCGTGCCGACGATGGGCGGCGACCCCTGCGCGCTGGCGGCTGCGGCAGCGGCGCAGAACGTGACGATTTACGCCGTGGGCATCTGCGGGCGGAACGGCGCGAACGATTGCGTTCTGTCGCGCCTTGCGGGTGAAAATCTCGCCTGCGCGGCGTGCGCAGGAGCGACGGCGGCGCTCTTTACGGCCATTGGCGGGAAAATCTCTCATCCCGGTGCGACCAATGTCGTGATCGACGAAGCGGTGTCGCGCTGCTTCCGCGTGACGGCGGTTTCCACGCCGACGGCGGGCTGTGCGTCGCGGCAGGGCAACGCGGTGCGCTGGTGCATCCCGGTGCTGGGCGCAGCGGCGAGCGAAACGGCGACGCTGGAGTTGACCGTGCAGCACATCGGCCCCTGCACAGGCGTTACGGCCGTAAACGAAAGCCTGACCTATCGGGACGATCAGGGGCATGCGCCGAGCTTCCCCTCGCCGGAGATCCTGATCGACTGCTCCGGAACGTAAAGCTCCGGCAGGACGCCGTTCCCGGATGTGCGGCGGCTGTGCAGGAAGAAACGGTAGAACGCGCAGGGGCCGCCGCGCGCACGGCGAAGCCGTGCTCAAGGCGCGCGCAGCGCGGCGCGGCGCGGCCGACGTTTACGGCGGGCGCGGCGGCCCCGCCCCGGCTGCGCTGGAAGAGACAGAAGGACGCAAACAGCGCGCACGGCAGAGCCGTGCGCGCTGTTTCACGCTTGTTTGAAGGTTTATTCCGCGGGTTCGGAAGGCGCGGGAGGCGTATCGTTTGCCTCGGGCAGGACGGGAGCGTCGGGCTTGGGGGCATTCTTGGCGGCGAAGGCGCGCATCATGGCGGCGACGTCCACACCGGTCAGGTCGTTGAGGACGGAAAAGCCGTTCATGGCCACATCGGAGACCACCTTGGCGACCTTGGATGCGCCCTGCTGACCGCCGTTGTCGATGACGGTGATCTTGTCGATGTTCTCCATCGGGCGGGCGACGGCAGACATGATCTCGGGCAGGCGCTGCACGACCATTTCCACCACAGCCGCATCGCCGTATTTCTTCATCGCTTCGGCGAGCTTATCCTTGGCTTCGGCCTCGGCGATACCCTTGGCCTTGATGGCTTCGGCTTCCGCCATGCCCCTGGCGCGGATGGCGTCGGCTTCGGCCTGGGCTTCCACGCGCTTGGCTTCGGCCTGCGCCTGGGCCTCGATGCGCATGGCCTCGGCGCGGGCTTCCGCCTCGCGGATGGCGCGCATCTTGTTGGCCTCGGCCTCAACCTCGACGCGGTATTTCTCCGCATCGGCGGGCTTTTTGACGCTGGCGACGAGCTTTTCCTCGACGACGAGGGCTTCCTTGCGGGCAAGCTCCGCCTGGCGCTCGGCCACGGACTTGTTGTTTTCGATCTGCTGCAGCTGGTAGGCGACGTCGGCGTTGGCCTTTGCCTTGTCCTGCTCGGCGCGGTAGCTCTCGGTGCGCAGGGTCTTGTCGCGCTGGGATTCCGCGATCTCGGCGGCGGCGTTCAGCTTGGCCTTCTCGCCTTCGCGGGTGGCCTCGGCGGTCTTGACCTCGGTATCGCGCTTGCGCTCGGCGGAAGCGATGTCCGCATCGGCCTTGGACTGCGCGATCTGGGGAATGGCGCGGTTTTCCAGATAGCCGCCCTGGGTGGCGATCTTGAGCACCGTGTAGGACAGGAGCTTCAGGCCCATGCCCGCCAGCTCCTTGGTGATGGAATCCTCGATGGAGTTCTCAAACGCAACGCGGTCCTCGTTGATCTGCTCCACGGTCAAGGTGGAAACAATGCCGCGCAGCTTGCCTTCGAGGATCTGCTCGACGACGGTCTTGATGTTCTGGGTGGTCTGGACGGTGTTGCCGTTGCAGAACTGCTCCACGGCGGTAAGTACCGCGTCGTGTTGATTATCGACCTTGACGACGGCGGTGCCGGCGATATCGACGAAAATGCCCTGCTTGGAAGGCGCTTCGGTGATATCGGTGGTCATGGAGACCGCTTCCAGCGAGATCATGCACGAGGTTTCGAGGATCGGGATGACGAAGCCGCCGCGCCCCACCAGCACGCGCTTGCGCAGGCCGGTAATGACCATGGCCTTATCCGCAGGCACTCTGCGCCAGCAGATCAACAGCAACAGCAGCACCGCCAACACGCCGATGCCAACAGGAATGATCCAATCCATTTGAATGTGTCACGCTCCTTCTCTCTTTTTCACGCATCTGGGTCGGGTTTACGCTTCCCAGCATACCTTACCGCCGCTCGTTTGGCAAGAGAAGTTTGTTTGAACGCTTCCTTTTCCCGTCTGAAAACCGCGGGAATCCCACCCTTCCGTCAGGGCTTCGCCCTGCCACCTCCCCTCAAGGGGAGGCTTTGCATGTGAAAAGTACCCTTTCAAAAGATGTGTATGCAAAGGGGGCGGCCCCTCAGACGCTGCGCTAAAGCCTCCCCTGCGGCTCGAAGCGAACCCGGAGTTCGAGCGCTTGGTGCAGCCGAGACGGAAGGGCGGGCGAAAGGGAGCTGCATGACAAAACCCCGGACGCAAGGCTTGCGTCCAGGGTTGATTGCGCCCCCGCGCCGGAATTCAGTATAAAGGATCAGTCGCCGATCCCTGCGGTCTTGAAGATGAACTTGACCTTGCCGGTCGCGCCGGAGGCGATACCGGAGAAGTTGTTGTAGGCGTTTGCGCCGTCGGCCACGTCATGCAGGCGGTCGACCACATTGTTCAGGTCGCCCTCGAACACATTGGTGATCTTCGAAATGCCCTCTTCGTCGAACTTCTCCATGCCGCCGCGCAGCTCGCCCGCGCCGTTTTTGAGCTTCTTGACGCCGTCGTGCAGCGTCACGCCGCCCTCGGCCAGCTTCTGCGTGCCGTCATAGAGATCGGTCGTGCCTTTGTAAAGCTCCGCCGCGCCGTCCTGGAGTTTCTCCGCGCCGCGCTTGAGTTCCAGCGCGCCGGAAGAGAGCTGATTCGCACCCGCTCTGGCGGAATCCACGCCCGCGGTATAGGTCTGCAAGCCGTTATAGAACTTCTTGACGCTGTTGAGCTGATCGAGCACATCGGCAAACTGTCCGCCGACGGCGGTCTGCTTCTCTTTGATAATCTGCGCAATACCGGCGGCGATGGTTTCCGCCGCGTTCGGATCCTGTGTGATGGCCTGCTGCATGCCCTGCACATAGGCCCCATCCTGCACCAGCGACACCGCGTTGTCGATGCCGGAAGCGGGATCGGTGGGACTGGTCTTGAGGGCGACCAGCGCGATGAGCTGCGCGGTGTCCTGATCCGCGCCGCCCGCCATGATGGTGGGCACGAGCTGCGCCAGCGCCGCCTGCTCCTCCTCGGTCAGGGAGCCTGCGGAAGCGGAGATGGTCTGCACGGTCTGCGCGTTCTGGAGCTTAGTGCCCGCGCGGACGACCGCGGCTTCCATGGTTTCGTTTTCGGTCTTGATGTCCGCCGCGATGTAGAGCGCGAGGTTCTGGGTGTCGGCACCGGAAAGTCCCTTCTGCTCGAGCCCCGCGCGGACCGCCTCCTCGGTGATGGTGGAGGCCACCGCGTCGGAGACCTGCTGCAGCACCTCGGTGTAGTTTTCCAGCGTCAGGTCTTCGGGCAGGGCCACGCCCTGATCCTTGATCTGCTGGGTCGCGGAGGCAAACACCGCATCCACGATCTGGCGCGCGCCGGAGACGAGATCGGAGGAATTGGAGGACAGCTGACCCAGGCCGCCGGCCAGGGAGGAAGCCCCGCCGTTGATCTGATCTGCGCCGAAGTAAAGGTCGGTGGTGCCGTCCTTGAGCTGCTTGGCGCCGTCGTTGAGCTTCTTGGCGCCGTCGCTTAGGTCATTCACGCCGTCGATCAGATCGCCGGACTTATCGTAGAGCTGGCGGATGCCGTCGTAAAGCTCGTTGGAGCCGTCCACAAGCTGCGAACTGGCGTCGGTCAGCTTGTCCAGCGCGTCGCTCAGATCATCGAGGGAGTTGACGTCGTCCACATCGAGGTCGGAGAGCATATCGCAGCTGGCCATGGTCATCGTCGCGTCGAGGGAGAAATCGGTCACATCGGCGGTGACGGTGACGCTGCCGGGGATGTCGATGTCGAGGTCAAAGCCCTTCTCGTCCTTCTCCGCATCGGCTTCAGCGGTTTCGGCGGGCTCTTCCTGATTCAGTCCCAGCGCCTCCTCCAGGCCGGGCAGCGCGAGGCCGACCACCATGGTGCGGTCGCCGTCGTCGAGCACCTTGCCGTTGTCCACCTCGATGTTGGTGAACTGATCATTATCCAGGACCATGCCGGTGATGGCCATGAAGGGCAGGGGTACGGCAACCTGCTCGTCGCCGTCCTGCACCGTCATGGTGCGGTTGACCTTATAGTTGAAGGTCATGGCGACGCGGCCGCTCTTGCCCGCGAGATCCGCGGGGCTGATCTCCTTGCCGTCCAGCTCGTAGCGGACGCTGACCTCGAAGGGCAGCTGCTCGGTGGTGGTGCCGCGGTAATAGATGTCCTTGCCGTTCGCCTTCCAGGTCATGTTGGAAGCGGAGCCGGAATAGCCTTCGTTGCCCTTGACGTTTTCGATGCCAGTGAGGTTGGAAGCATCGCGCAGGGTGGCCTCGCCTTTGGGGTTGCGCAGGTGATCGCTGACGATGACCTGCTGGGAAACGCCCGCCGCGTCGGTGATGACATAGACGGTTTCATCCTTATCGACAGCTTCGTTGGAGACGGAGATCGCCGCAGCAGACTTTTCGGTGGAAGCGGTTTCGATATTTTCCGTATTTTCGGTATTCTCCGTATTTTCGGTATTCTCCGCAACGGTCTGGCTCTCGGCCGGAACCGCGCTTTCGGTCGCGGCGGAAACGGCGCAGCCCGTCATGGTGGCCAGCAGCATCAGCGACAGCGCGCAGGCCTCCGCGCGGCGAAGCATCTTCTTCTTGAGCGTGTTCATGCTTTTACCCCTTTCTGATTTTCAACATCGCGCTTATGGATCTTCGTCATGCCCCAGGTGGTCTTGAGAATGATGCGGTCGAGCAGCATGAGCCCCGAGGGCAGCACGAAGATGACGGAAGCCATACTGACCAGCGCACCGCGCGCGATCAGGTTGCACATGGAGGAGATGATATCCACATCGGAATAAAGACCCACGCCGAAGGTCGCGGCGAAGAAGCACAGGGCGGAGACGATGATCGAAGGCATCGAGGTCGTCAGCGCGGTCTCAACCGCGTCGCGCTTGGTCTTGCCGCCGAGGCGCTCGGTCTTATAGCGCGTGGTCATCAAGATGGCGTAGTCCACGGTGGCGCCCAGCTGAATGGTGGACAGGCAGATCGGCGCGACGAAGGAAAGCTCCGTGCCGGTGTAAAACGGCAGACCGAGGTTGATGAACACGGCGAACTCGATCACCGCCAGCAGCAGCATGGGCAGCGACAGCGAGCGCGTGACCAGCAGGATGATGACGAAGATCGACAGGATTGAGATGGCGTTGACCACGTCAAAGTCGTGGGACGTGACCTCGATCAGGTCCTTGGTGCAGGGCGCCTCGCCGATCAGCATGCCGGTGGAATCATATTTCTTGAGGATCGCGTTCAGATCGTCGATCTGGGCATTGACCTCGTCGGTGGCGGTGCCGTATTCCGAGGAGATCAGCATCAGCTGGTAGTTATCGCCCTTGAGCTCGTCGGTGAGCTTGCCCTGAACCATTTCATCGGGCATGGCGGAACCCAGCTCGCTTTCCAGCCCCAGCACGAAGCGGACGCCGTCCACGTTCTCCATCTCTTTGCTCATTTCCTTGACCTGCTTTTTGTCCAGGTTCGCGTCGATCAGCGCCATGTGCATATTGCCCATGTCAAACTCATCCGAGAGCATTTTGTTGGCCACGACGCAGGGCATATCCTCCGGCAGCGCCACAGAGAAGTCGTAATAGACGGGCGTGCGCTGGTAGCCGTAAAACGCCGGGCCGATGATCAGCGCGAAAATCAGCAGGAAGATCCAGCCGTGACCCACGATGAAGCGGGAAAGTTTCGATACGTTCGGGATCAGGGGCTTATGCAGCGTCTTGGTGATCGCCTTGTCGAAGATCAGGATCAGCGAAGGCAGGGTGGTGACGCACCCCAGCACGCCGAGCACGACGCCCTTGGCCATGACCAGACCCAGGTCAAGGCCGAGCGTGAAGGTCATAAAGCACAGGGCGATAAAGCCTGCCACGGTGGTGATGGAAGAGCCCACGACCGAGGTGATGGTATTGGCAACCGCCTTGGCCATCGCCTCCTCGCGGCTTGCCCCCACCATGGTCTCCTTGGCTTCCTTGTAGCTGTGCCACAGGAAGATGGAATAGTCCATCGTCACGCCCAGCTGAAGCACGGCGGAGAGCGCCTTGGTGATGTAGGAGATCTCCCCGAAGAAGAAGTTGGTGCCCATGTTGAGCAGGATCGCCATGCCGATGGACGCCATGAACAGCACCGGCAGCAGGATCGAATCCATGAAGATGGCCAGCACCACGCACGACAGCAGCACGGCGATGCCGACGTAGATCGGCTCTTCCTTTTCGCACAGCTCCTTCATATCCGTCACCATTGCGGACATACCGGAGATGAAGGCCTGCTCGCCCGCGACCTTGCGCATTTCCTGCATGGCTTCGATGGTCGCGTCGGCGCTGGTCGCGCTGTCGAAGAACACCGCCATCATGGTGGTGTCTCCGTTGTTGAACATGTCGTAATACTTCTGCGGCAGCAGCTCCATGGGCACCGACAGATCCAGGATGCTGTCATACCAGATGACGGAGCTGACATGGTCGATGCTCTCAAACTTTTCCTTGAGGGCGGAAACATCCTTCTCCTCCATGCCCTTGACCATGACCATGGAGAACGCACCCTTGCCGAAATCATCGAGCAGTATGTTCTGTCCCTTGACCGTATCCATGTCCTCGGGCAGATAATTCAGTATGTCGTAATTGATGCGCGTGCCGATCATGCCGAGCACAGACGGCACCAGCAGCGCAAGGCTTACGATCAGAATCACCCACCGCGATTTCACCACGGCCTTGCCAAACTTGATCACGCTTTCGATCTCCTCTCCGGCTCCCGCCGATCTTTCGGTCATTTTATGACCATCAGTCATTTCGCCGAATATTATATCATAAACTGACTGACAGTCAATATTTTCGAATGAAGTTCTATGTTAAATTTAGAAAACAATGAAATCGCATTGAAAAAGCTGAAAAATGGATTATAATAGAATAGATATCATTCATTCGGAGGTCGGATATGAGCGTTCTGCATCAAAAAAAGGAAAAAAAGCGCAACAGCCTGCTGGAAGCGGCGCACGAGCTGTTTCTCGAGCGCGGACAGGAGGCGACCTCGGTCGATTCGATCGTGGAGCGGGCGCGAATGGCGAAGGGGACGTTCTATCTCTACTTCAAGAACAAGGACGCGCTGCTTTCGGAGGTGATCTACCGCCTGGGGCGGAACGTCGTGCTGGAAGCGGCCACAGCGGAGGACGTCCGAGCGGAGCAGGACTTCGTGGAAAAGCTGCTGCTGCTGCTCGAGCACGTCATCGAGCACTTCAAGGAAAACCCGGCGGAGCTGCGGATGATGGAAAAGAACTTCTCCTGGTCGCTGATCCGCGAAAAGCTGCAAAGCGCCGAAGAGGACGCGCCGCTGCTGGAGAAGCTGAACGCCTGGGTGCAAAGCCCCTGCCTGGCCAAATACTCGCGAGAGGAAAGCCTTCGCATCCTCTATGCGATCTTTGAGATGTTCGGCTCGCTCTGCTATTCCTGCATCATCGAGCACCAGCCGGTGGACATCGACGAGATGAAGGGCACGCTCTTCCTGCTCATCCGCAAAATGCTGTCCTGATTTTCGTTGAAAAGGCTCCCCTTTTTGAAAAGGGGAGCCTTTTTGTATGCGCGGAAAGGGTGGCTTCGGAGCGCAGTGAAACAACCCCTCAGGCGCTTCGCGCCAGCTCCCCTTACACAGGGGAGCCCGCTGCAACCGAAGCCTCCCCTCCTAAGGGGAGGTGGCTCGGCGCAGCCGAGACGGAAGGGTGGTTTCGGCGCGCAG
>CAJJNQ010000028.1 GCA_905193155.1 uncultured Christensenella sp. | reverse complement strand
ACACGCCCCCGCCTGCGGAAGAGAGCGGAAGGGGCGGCGGCCCCTTCCGGCATCCCCGGAGGGAAAAACGACAATACGCGAAAGATGGACAATAAAACCGGCTCTGCATCGGATAGGCGCAGAGCCGGTTGATTTTTGTAAAGGATGGGGAGAAATTACAGGGAATTGACGGCATCGACAACCCAGCGGATGTGATCCAGGTCGATGTCGCCCGGCAGGGTGCAGTCCGCGCCGATCATATAGCCGGTATCGGAATCGAAGGAAGCGGCCAGATTGCGGATGAAGGCCTGAATTTCCTGACGGGTGCCCTTGTAGAGCACGCCGCTCTTGCGGTTGTCACAGCCGCCCAGCACGGTCTTGCCGCCGAAGAAGGCGCGACCCGCGGGCATATCCATCTTCTCGATGAAAGCCGCCCAGTTGATGACCTTGGCCGGGTAATCCTGCCAGTTTTCCAGCCGGTTCGGGATGCCCGCCCAGCCGCAGCAGTGCAGGATGTTGTAGGGGCTAAATTTGTTGGCGTGGGAAAGCACAGCCTTGTCCGAAGGCGTGATGTAGGCGCGGTAGTCCTCACCCGTCATGCGGTCCTTTTCGCCGCCCTGCACGCAGTAGTAAACGCCGTCGCAGCCCGCTTCGGTCAGCAGCAGCTCGCACAGCGTGGAGTTATCCTCCGCAATGACAGAAAGCGCCGAAGCGATCGCCTTGGGATCCTGACGGAAATGCTCCATCACCATCTCGTCGCTCGTGCCGAAGCGGATGGAGGAAAAGGGTGCAAAGACGTTGTAGAACACGCACATATTGTCCTTCAGGCCGGCTTTGACCTGCTTGGCGCGCTCCACCTGCTCCCGGATGAAGGGATGATCCTTGCCCAGGGGCTTGAGATGATACCAGTCCGACGCGGTTTTGACCGATTGCGCCAGCGGGTTGGGATAGTCAAAATAGCCGTCGCACATGATCTTGACCATGTCTACATCTACATGATTATAGTAGTCCAGGTGCGCCTGCACACAGGCCTGTCCCAGCTTCTGATCCTCGCGGAAATGAAACCAGAACCCGACCGGCGGGCGGTCAACGGGCAGATGGTTCATGCAAGCCAATACTCGTTCGCGTTTATCCATTTTTCAATTCCCTCCAAGGATATTTGCACACACGGAATCTCTATGGTTCTTCTCAAAATACAGTATACGACAAATTTACCAAAAATTCAAATAGAATTATTCCAGATAAAGAAAATGTGTTTGAAAGGGAGCTTTTTGCTGCTATGACTGGAAAAAGGCAAGGGATTCCTTTATAATAAAAATGGAAAAAAACCGCCCGCAGCCGGACGGGATAAAAAGAGGGAGGAAACCTGTTTGATTAAAATTGCCCAAACCCCTCCGATGGGATGGAACAGCTGGGACTGCTACGGAGCGGCCGTGACTGAAAAGGAAGTGCGCAGCAACGCAGAATACATCGCCAGGCATATGCGCAGCCACGGATGGGAATATGTGGTGGTGGATATCCTCTGGTTTGACCCGGAGGCAGAGGATTCGCAGTACACGCCCTATGGCGACATCTGCATCGACGAATACGGCCGGGTGATCCCGGCGGTGAACCGCTTCCCCTCGGCAGAGGGCGGCAAGGGCTTTGGGCCGCTGGCGGAATACGTCCATTCGCTGGGGCTTAAGTTCGGCATCCACATCATGCGCGGCGTGCCCCGCAAGGCGGTCTATGCCCGGTGCCCCGTCAAGGGCACGGAGCTGACCTGCCGCGACATCGCTCACCGCAACGACAACTGCTCCTGGAACACCGATATGTACGGCGTGGACTGCATGCGTCCCGGCGCTCAGGAATACTATGACTCCATCTTCGAGCTCTATGCGCAGTGGGGCGTGGACTACGTCAAGGTGGACGATATCTCCTTCCCCTACCATGGCGGCGAGATTGAGCTGGTGCACAACGCCATCGAGCACAGCGGACGCGACATCGTGCTGTCGCTCTCCTGCGGCCCCGCGCCGAGGGAAAAGACCGAGCATCTGTGCAGATTTGCCAACCTCTGGCGCACCACGGGCGATTTCTGGGACGATTGGAATGATTTGTATCAGGCCTTTGAGATCTGCCATCAGTGGGAGGGCGTGGGCGGCCCCGGTCATTGGCCGGACGCCGATATGCTGCCCTTCGGCCACCTGGCGCTCCGCTCCACCGAGCGCGGCTGGGGCGACCGCTGGACGCACTTTACGCAGGACGAGCAGATCGCGCTGATGACGCTGTGGTGCTTGTTCCGCTCGCCGCTGATGGTGGGAGCGGAGCTGAACGACAACGACGAATTCACGCTGAACCTGCTCACCAATGACGAGGTGCTGGCGCTGCTTTCCGAGAGCCGCAATGCGCGTCAGGTCTACCGCGAGGAGCGCTATAACTATGCGGGCGAGGTCATCGTCTGGCAGGCGGAAAACGAGCAGGGCGAAACCTACTGCGCGGTGTTCAACTGCGGCCCGAAGGCGCGTAAGCTGGCGGTACAGCTGAGCAGCGCGCTGGGGCTGGAAGGCGCTTATACCGGACGCGATCTCTGGGCACACGAGGAAATCCCCGTGGGCCGTGCGCTGGAGGTCGAGGTGCCCAGCCACGGCGCGCGCCTGGTGAAGCTGACGAAGAAATGAAAAATACAAAACAAAAAGAGAAAAAACACGATGGGGGAAAATAAAATGCTTTATGAAATCAAAAACCTTCAGTCCCGTGCCGGAACGGGAGAAAACCAGCGCGGCGAAAAGGGGCGCGGGGGGATGGCGCGCGGTGGCCGCAAGGGCTGCCCGTCCATCAGCCCCCTGCGTGCGGGCAAGACCTATACCCTTCTGGACGCGGAAGGCAGCGGCATGGTGCGCCGCATCTGGTTCACTTTCCCGCCCAACGACCCGATGGCCATGCGCTGCATCATTTTGCGCATCTATTGGGATGGGCAGGAGCAGCCCAGCGTCGAAGTGCCCATGGGGGATTTTTTCGGCCTGCCGCACGGCGTGAACCGCGATTTGCAGTCTGAATACATCCAGGTCAACGCGGGCACGGCGTATAACTGCTGGATCCCGATGCCCTTCCGCAAGCACGCGCGCATCACGGTGGAAAACGACGGGGAGCATGACATTGCACACCTGTTCTATGAGGTGGATTACACGCTGGGCGACGAGATCCCAGAGGATGCGGGCTATTTCCACGCACAGTTCCGCCGGCAGAACCCCTGCCCGATGCACAGCGATTACACGCTGCTGGAGACCACCGGAAAGGGCGTGTATCTGGGCACTGTGCTGGGCGTGCGTTCGCTCTACACCGAGAGCTGGTGGGGCGAGGGCGAGATGAAGTTCTATCTGGATGGAGATACCGACTATCCCACCATCTGCGGCACGGGCACGGAGGACTACATCGGCTTTGCCTGGGGCATGGACGAGCGCTGCACGCCGCAGTCCGGATGCCCCTACTGCGATAATGAAAAGGGCCGCTATTCGATCTACCGTTTCCACGGCAAGGATCCCATCTATTTCCAGCAGGGGCTGAAGCTCACCGTGCAGCAAATCGGCTGCGGTTCGCGCAAAGCGGTGCAGGCGTCCTTCGGTGACCGGGCGGATGTCTACACTGCCTGGGGAGAAACCGATGAGTCGGATCTTTGCTACTACGAGCGGAGCGACGATTACTGCTCCACGGTTTACTGGTACCAGACGCTGCCCACGCCGGCCTTCCCCAAGCTCCCTGACAGAGCCGCCCGCATGGCGGATCTGTGATCCAAAGACGCAAAGCAGGTCGTCCCCTTGAAAAAGGGACGACCTGCTTTTTTGCGTTGCGCGGCAAGGAAATACAGGCGCGAGTGGCGGCTGCCCGGTTTGCCGCGCACAGGTTCTTTCTGCGCAGGAAGCCCACCCTTCCGTCCGCTTCGCGGCCAGCTCCCCTCAAGGGGAGCCTTTGAATCCCGCGAAGCCTCCCCTTGAGGGGAGGTGGCAGGACGAAGTCCTGACGGAAAGGTGGGTGCGCTGCGTCAGCGCTTGCGCGAGAAGATGGATTTGAGGCGCGAGGCGAGGGTGGGCGCGGGCTTTTCACGGATGGCGTTGCGGATCGCATCGTCCATGAGCGTTTGCTGGCTGTCCACCGGCTCGCGGCGGTTGACGACGGGCTGGTAAGTGCCGTCGGAGCGCATCAGGCGGGCCTTGGTGTTGTCAGCGCGCTGCACGTCGATCAGGCGATGGATGCGCGCGCGGATGGCCGGATCGACGATGGGACAGCCCACCTCGACGCGGCGGTCCATGTTGCGCGTCATGAAATCCGCAGAGGAGATGTACATCACCTCGTCCGCGCCCTCGCCGAACAGATAGATGCGGCTGTGCTCCAAATATCGCCCGACGATGCTGGTGATTTTGACATTGTCGGTCTCGGTTTCCACGCGGGGCAGCAGGCAGCAGATGCCCCGCACGATCATCTCCACGCGCACGCCTGCGCACGATGCGTCGCGCAGCCGGTCGATCAGCTCCAGCTCGGTCACGGAATTGACCTTCAGAAAGATGCGGCCCTTGTCGCCCTTCTCGATCTCGCGGTCGATCAGCTTCAGCAGCCGATCCTTCATTGCGTGCGGCGCAACGAGCAGGTGGTGGTATTCCCCCTCCAGATTGCGGATGGCCATGTTCTTAAAGAACTCCGCCGCGTCCTGCCCGATCTCCTTGCGGGAGGTGATATAGGAAAGATCGGTATATTGCTTGGCGGTCTTTTCGTTGTAGTTGCCGGTGCCGATCTGCGTGATGTACTGCACGCCGGAGCGGTCCTTGCGGGTGATCAGGCAGACCTTGGAATGCACCTTGTAGGAATCGAAGCCGTAGAGGATGTTGCAGCCCGCCTCCTCCAAACGCTGCGACCAATCGATGTTGTTCTGCTCGTCAAAGCGGGCGCGCAGCTCGATCAGGGTGGTGACGTCCTTGCCGTTTTCGGCGGCAGCACAGAGATATTCGACCAGCTTGGCGCGGCTGGCCATGCGGTAGATCGAGATTTTGATGGACTGTACCGCCGGGTCGAAGGCCGCTTCGCGGACCATCTGCAAAAAAGGCTCCATGGATTCAAAGGGATAAGACAGCAGAATGTCCCGCTTGAGAACCTGCTTGATGACGCTTTCGCCGGGGATCAGCATGGAGGAGGGCTGCGGCGCAAAGGGCTCATAGAGCAGCGGCGCGCGGCGGCTCTCGGAGAGCTTGTCGGCAAGCGAGAAGGCGTAGCCCATTTTGATGGGAGAAGAAGTGACGTAGCACTGTTTTTCCTCAATATGCAGCTTCTGGCAGAAATACTGGCGGAATTTGCGGCTGATTTCGTTGCCCAATTCCAGCCGTACCGCGGCCAGGCGGCGGCGCTCTTTGAGCAGCTTGCGCATGGTCTGGCGGAAATCCTCGTCCACCTCAAAGGCTTCGTCGTTGGGGGTGATGTCGGCGTTGCGCGTGACGCAGAGCGCTGCCTTTTCCAGCACCTGATAGGGCGCAAAGAGCTTTTCGGTCTGCGACAGCACGATTTGGGATACGCGCACATACCGCGCGCCCTCGCCCGGCAGCAGCAGGATGTCCGGCAGCGAAGCGGGCAGCGGAATCACGCCGAAAACGGAGCCGTTTTTGTCCTGAAGCGCCGCGCCGATGTGCATCATCTTGTTGGCCAGATGCGGGAAGGGATGATGCCCGTCCACGATCTGGGGCGAGAGAATCGGCTCGATTTCCGCCTTGAAATACTGCTTGACGAACTTTGCATCCTCTTTACCCAGCTCTTCGATGGCCAGATCGCAGATGCCCTTTTCACGCAGCAGGCTTTCGAGCTTTAAGTAGGTTTCGTCCTTGAGGCGGGTCAGGCGGCGGGTTTCGTCATAAATTGCGTCCAGCTGCTGCTGGGCGGTCATGCCGGTTTTGCCGTCCGCCGCGTCCTTCTTCATCGCGGCCAGATCGTACAGCGATCCCACGCGGATCATGAAAAATTCATCCAGATTGCTGGTAAAAATGGATATGAACTTGAGACGCTCGAGCAGCGGCACGGTTTCGTCCGCGGCCTCCTGCAGCACCCGTTCGTTGAATCGCAGCCAGCTCAGCTCGCGGTTCTGCGTGTAACTCCTAGTCATGCTCTCCCTCCAGATTGGTCATCAAGTAGCCTTCCCGCACGCCGTAGGGGCTGACGCGGAACTCGGTGCAGCCGTAATTCCGCGCCACGGCCTCGAGCAGCGCCGTGCCGGGCAGAAAGGTGTGCAGCCGGTCGGGCGCGCATTTGAGCACCGCGCCTTTGAGAACTTCGCGGTCGGTTTCGAGCATCCGCCGCACGCGCGTGATGCGCTTGCAGGGCACGCCCTCCTGCTCCGCGCCGCCCAGCAGCTTATCGCTCACCTTGCGCAGCGCCCGCGCCGTACCGCCCACGCCGCAGAGAATCAGGGGCTTGCCCGCCATCTCCGGCGGCAAGGGCAGCGCGGCCAGCCGGGCGTTCATCTCCGCCTCGATCTCCGCCAGCTCCTTTTTGCGGGGCAGTATGTCCCTGACATGCGCCGTGAACATGTTCAGCGACCCGATGGGCAGCGACCGCGCCAGCAGCACCTTGTTGTCCTTGAAGAACACCAGCTCCGTGCTGCCACCGCCCACATCGCACAGCAGCCCGTCCGCCGTGTGAAACAGGCGCGACGCACCGTAATAATCGCACATCGCCTCTTCCAGCCCACTGAGCACGCGCACGCGCCAGCCGCAGGTCTTTTGTACTGCGGAAAGCGCTTCGTCCCGGTTTTCGATGTTGCGCAGCGAGGCTGTGGCAAAGGGCAGCACCTTTTTGACGCGGACGCTTTCCAGAATCAGCTTAAAGTGAGAAAGCGTGTCGGTCAGCTTGTCGATGCCCTCCCCGGTGAGCCTTCCGTTTTCCACATAGCCCACCAGCCCCGCGGGTTCCTTGCTGTTGAGCATCTGCCGAAGTTCCCCGTTCACGACTTTATAAAGCACCATGCGGATGGTGTTGGATCCGATATCAATCACCGCGTACATGCGTCAAAAACTCCCTTTCCCTTCCGGATCTTTAATCTTAAGGCTGAAGTGTCGTTTTTTTGTCCGTTTTCCGTTATTTTTGAGGAAAAACAAGCGCGGGGAAGGCGCGGGGGGGATCAGCCCCGTGCCCCTCCCCGCCGAAAGGATGGCCTTATGCCTTTTTGTCGTATTTTGTGCGGCAGCTTTTGCAGGTGATGGTCACCTTGCCCGTGCCGCGCGGCACGCAGGCGATGCGTCCGCAGTGCGGGCAGAGAAAATAGCGGTTCTTTTTACAGTAGCGCACCGAGAGCCAGAGATACTGGAACCAGTTTTTGACCGGATTCCAGAACTTCATAAAGACGCGATTTTCCGCCGCGCGCTTGCCCGTGTTCCGCGAAAACATGCGGAAGATGGCCAAGATCAGCAGGATCGTGCACAGGATCGACCCGATCCACGCAACCGGCGTGAACGAAAACGCAATCGAAATCACCAGCGACAGCAGGATGATCGCCAGGTTGAGCGGGTCGGCGCCGTAGCGCCCCATCATGATTTTTTGAAACCACTGCATAAAATCAGGTCCCTCTTTTCGTCCGGATAAATGTTGATTTCATTATACGTCAAAATATTGCGCCCATCCTGCCGGGATTCGTAAAAAAATCATGGACAAACTGTGTTTCCCAAGAGGAGAAAATCAGTCGTTATCGACCTCCGGCACAAACAGCGGCAGCGGGAACCAGTTCTGCGCAAAGGCGGGCAGTGCGTATCTCTCCTGCGAGAACGGCCCGAACAGCAGCTCCATCGCCTTGCGGTGCGAAAGGGAAATCCCTTTGCCGGGTTCGGCCTTTTCTACCGAAGGCTTGCCGCCGGAAACCGAGACGCGCAGCGATTCCTTCCCCGCAAAGCCGTCGATATCGAGGGAAAGCTCACCGTCGCAGAGCGGAACCAGCTGCGATTTCAGTTCCAGGCAGGCGCGCGCCACGCGCTCATAGTTCAGCACGCAGTAATTCTCCGTCACAGTCAGCACCATGCCTTCCGACAGGTCGGACAGCGCATCCAGCATGGCGCGGCTGTACGGCGGGATGAAAAAATCCAGCGCCGGTTTGCCCATAAAGGCGAAGCACGCCGCGATCACGCCCCCGGCATGGTCGGGAGAGACGCAGTCGATCTCGCTGACGGAACCCGTCGCAAGGAAGTACCCTGCAAAAGCGCCGTCCGGAGAGAGCACCTTGCAGATCTTGCTTTCCCAGTTGTTCAGCGTGTCGTAGAGCTTATCGGCCGGGCGCAGCGGGTGGCTGGGCCGGCGGCGGGTCAGGCAGTCGATGGCGGAAAGGGCATCCGCATCGTCCGGAGAGACGCGCTCCGCCTTGTAGCCGAAGGGTTCGCCCTTATAGCCCCAGGCGTGGCGCAGGTTGTGGTCTTCCAGCGTGAATTTGGCGCAGAGCCCCGCTGGCTCAAAGCCGAAATAGGAATAGCGCTGGCGTCGGCCGCCGAGCACGGCGAAATCCAAGCCCTGCTCAACCGCGTCGCGCATGGCCATGTTCATGCAGTCCTTCATGTAGCCCTTGCCGCGGTGGAAAGGGTGCGCCGCCACATTGCCGATGCCGGCGGCGGAAAGCTCATGCCCCGCAACGCTCAACGCAATGGGGTAGGAGCCGACGGCGGCACGAAGCTTGCCGTCTTCGGTGACGATGAAGTTGTGATCCTCGGGACGGAAGGCCGGGCGGTAGAGCTTGGGCAGCAGACGGTAAAAACCGGAGTCGAAGCCGTTCATGCCGAATACGTAATTCAGAAAATCAATTAAATCTTCATGATCACAGTGATCCGTGCCGATTCCTTTATAGATCTGCATCATCTTTTTCCTCCGAAAGACAGTTCTGGTGCATGAAACACATTTATAGTATACCGCAAAAACCTGTCCGGCGCAATGTACAAGCCCTGCGATTGATGCTATACTGATAGTCGGCAAATAAAAATCTTGCGGGGGGAACGACAAAAATGGCTCAGGTACTGCTCAAGGCTTCGGCCTATGTTTTCGTCATTGCGCTGGGATACATCCTCAAGCGCCTGCGCTTTTTCAAGCCCGATGATTATAAGCTGATCCTCAAGATTACGCTCAACATCACGATGCCCGCGGCGGTGATCACAAATTTCGCCGCCTTTGAGTTCGATTTTTCGCTGCTGTTCGCGGTGCTGCTGGCGCTGGGCAGCAACGTGCTGCTGTGGGGGCTTGGGTATCTGTTTTCGATGAAAAAGGGACGCGACGTGCGCGTGCTTTACACCATCAATTTTCCCGGCTACAACATCGGCGCGTTCACCATGCCCTTTGTGCAGGGGTTCCTGGGGCCGGTGGGCGTGGTGACGACCTGTCTGTTTGACGCCGGCAACGCCATCATGTGCACCGGCGGCAGCTACGCGCTGACCTCCCGCGCGGCGGGGGCGGAGGGTGCGGAAAAGCCCACCTTCAAGCAGAGCATCAAAAAGCTGTTCACCACGCCGTTTTGCACCTATATGCTGATGCTGCTGATGGCGATTGCGGGCATTGCGATTCCCTCCTGGATTCTGCCCATCACCAACACCATCGGCAGCGCGAACGGCTTTATGGCGATGCTGATGGTGGGCACGATGTTTGAATTCAATCCCGATAAATCCTTCCTCAGGGAGGCCGCGACCATCCTTGCTGTGCGCTATATTGCGGCGGCGCTCTTTGCCTTACTGTTTTACTTTGTGCTGCCCTTCCCGCTGGAGATCCGCCAGGTGCTGGCGATTGTGGCGTTTGCGCCGGGGTCTGCGATGTCCCCCGCCTTTACCGAAAAGCTCAAGGGAAACGCGGCGCTGGCCTCGTTTGTGGGCAGTGTGTCGATCCTGATTTCTGTGACGGTGATCACCTGCCTGCTGGCGGCGATGGGGCTGAACTGATTTTGAGGAGCTTATCATGAAAACCGATCGGCTGCTGGCGGAGACCATCTATCTTTTGCAGCGCGGGCGCGTCACGTCCCGGCAGATGGCGGAGCGCTTTGAGGTGTCGCGCCGGACGATCCTGCGGGACATGGATGCGCTGAGCCTGGCCGGCATCCCCGTCACGTCGCTGGACGGCGCGGGCGGGGGCTATCAGCTGGAGGAGAGCTACCGGTTCGACCACCGCGCGGCGGACCGGCAGGACGTGGAGCTGATCCTGGTGGCGCTGCGGGCGCTTTCCACTGCAATGGACGATTCGCACCTGCAAAGCGCGATCGAAAAGTTTCAGCCGCTGGAAAAGGAAAGCGGCGCCGAGCCGCTCTCGGTCGATCTTTCGGTGCTGAACGAGAGCGCACGCGTGCAGCGAAACCTGCGGGCGCTGCGCAGGGCCATCCGCGAAAAGAGCGTGGTGCGCATCACCTATGTCAGCGCCGCAGGGCGCGAGGCGGTGCACGAGGTGGAGCCGCTGCGGCTCGATTACCGATGGTACGCCTGGTATCTGACCGCGTGGTCGCGCAGGCACGACAAGCCCGTGACCTTCAAGCTCATCCGCATGGACGGCGTGGAGCCGACCGGGGAACGCTGCCCGGAGCGCCCGCCCGTCGAGCTGCCGGAGGACAGCCGCAGCGAGGTGGAGGTGACCTTTCGCTGTAAGCCCGCCGCGCGCGTGCCCGCCATCGAATATCTGCACGCGGAACCGGCGGGAACGCTGGAAAACGGCGATCTGCTCTTTCGGGCAAGTCTGCCGCAGGAGGAATTCTTCTGGCGCGGCGCGCTGCTGGCGCTGGGGACGCAGATCGAGGTGATTTCTCCGTCGGAAGTGGTGGAGGAAATGCGGCGGCGCAGCCGGGAACTGAATGAATTGTATCATGAGAAGGAACGGTGACAAATAGACGTCACCGTTCCTTTGCTATACTGGAAACATCGAAAGGGGGAGCGGACGAGAGGACGCTTTATGACGATTTTCCGGCAATGGACACGGATTTCCCGGTGTGGACGGGGGAACATTTCCGGCTGCGGTATCTGCAAAGCGGGGACGCGGTGGGGCTTTTTACCTGCTATCACGACAAAGAAGCGGTGCGCTATGCTATAATGTAGGTGATTATTCAGGAGGTGAGACAATGCCCCAATCCAGAGCGCAAAAAGATGCTGTGATGAGGTATCAAAGTAAGACATATGAGTCTGTCGGGTTTAGGGTGCTGATTGGAGAGCGTGATCAGATCAATGCCGCCGCGCGGGCGCGTGGTGAATCGCTTGCCGCATATGTCCGCAGGGCGATAGCTGCCCAGATGGAGCGGGACGGTCTGCCGGAGTCGGAGCGCATCCCGGCAACCATTGAGCAGGCAACAGCACGCCGCAAAGAGCAAGAAGAACAAGCTGCAAAGTTATGAAGCGACACATCATTGGTCGTGCCCCTTGTGGGCGCGTGGATTGAAATGCCAGCCGGAAAGGGCTGTGACATCCTGTCACCTCCTTTCCTGACCGCTTGACCTGGTGGTGCAGGTTGAGCGGTTTTTGTTGTCTATCAGGCGGAATCGTCTGTTCCATCTGACACTTGCATTATACAATCGTCTGTTCCACTTGTCAACACCTTTTCTGGATTTTTTTGAGATTTTTTTGAACGCGGCAAAACTTGCGCATATTACAATCGTCTGGTATAATGTAGGTGAATTCAAGGAGGTGGAATACATGCCGGTATCCGATGCCAAAAAGAGAGCCAACCGAAAATACAGTGATGCCCATTATGAGCCGTTGCGCTTGGATGTCCCCAAAGGATATAAGGCGCAGATTCAAGCGGCGGCAACAGCGGCAGGGCAGTCCGTCGCGGCGTATGTCAGGGAGGCGATAGCGCGCCGCATGGAGCAAGACGCGCAAGCCCCCAAAGAGTAAACGCCCCTGAAACGCTCTCGCGCCCCCCGAACCCCCTCTGTTATCACGTGCGCAAGGGGAAACTCGAATGCCGCCGGTGCTTTTCTGCCGCAGGGCGAACGGAACCCCTGCGCGCGGCGCAGCATATGCTGCTCGTGTATTGGATTTCCGGGGGGAATGACGATGATGGAGCCGAATGTGCTGCTGGATTTCGACCATGTGTCGATGTGTTATCATGACGAAAGCGGAGAGACGGAGGTGCTGCGCGATTTTTCGATGCAGGTAAAGCCGGGGGAGTTTGTAGCGCTGCTCGGGCCGTCCGGGTGCGGAAAATCCACGGTGCTGGGGCTGGCGGCAGGGCTGCTCAGGCCGGATGAGGGAACAGTGCGGCTGCGGGGGGAGCCGGTGCTGCGCCCGCCGGAGCGCATGGGGTATATGCTGCAGCGGGATCATCTCTTTCCGTGGCTGACGGTGCGGGAAAATGCACTGGTGGGCATTCGCGTGCGGCAAAGACCTACGGCGGCGCAGCGGGCGCAGGTCGAGCGGCTGCTTCAGGCCTGCGGGCTGACGGGCTTTGCGGGCGCGCTGCCGGGGCAGCTTTCGGGTGGAATGCGTCAGCGTGCGGCGCTGGTGCGCACGCTGGCGGTGAACCCGGACCTGCTGCTGCTCGACGAGCCCTTCTCGGCGCTGGACGCGCAGACGCGCATTCAGCTTTCCGACGAAGTAAAGCAGCGGCTGGGAGAGGGGCGCGCGACCATTCTCGTCACTCACGACGTCAGCGAGGCGATTTCGATGGCGGATCGCGTGGTGGTGCTGACGCGGCGGCCGGCGCGCATCCGGTCGGTGCATGACATCACGCTGGCGGGAACGCCGATGCAGCGGCGGGGGGATCCGGCTTTCCGGGAATATTTTGAGGCCATCTGGAAGGAGCTGGACGTGCATGTGCAATGAATCGGCGGCGCAGGCGGCGTACCGCCGGAGACGGAAAAGGCGCAGAAGAGCGATTGCGGCGGCGCAGTGGGGCATCCTGATCGTGCTGCTGGCGGCGTGGGAGATTCTGGCGCGCATCGGAGTGCTGGACGCCTTTCTGCTGTCCTGCCCCAGCCGGATGCTGGAGAGCATTGCGGCGCTGGCGAGATCGGGCGAGCTTGCGCTGCACCTTGCGACGACGCTGTGGGAGACAATCATCGGCTTCGTGCTGGGGGCGGTGCTGGGCGTAGGGGTCGCGGTGCTGCTCTGGTGGAGCGATACGCTCAATCGAATTTTAGACCCGTATCTGGTGATTCTGGGAGCGCTGCCCAAGATTGCGCTGGGGCCGGTGCTGATCGTGTGGATCGGCGCGGGGATGCCCGCCATCATCGTCATGACGCTGCTGATCTCGGTCATTGTGACGACGGTGACGGCGCTGGGCGGCTTTCTGTCGGTGGAAAGGGAAAAGATCACGCTGCTGCGGTCGTTCGGGGCGAGCAAGTGGCAGACCTTTACGATGGTGGTATTTCCCGGCGCACTGCCCACCACGGTCTCTGCGCTGAAGCTGGGCGTGAGCATGAGCTGGATCGGCGTGATCGTGGGGGAATTCCTCGTCTCGCGCGCGGGGCTGGGGTATCTGATCGTCTACGGCGGGCAGGTGTTCCGAATGGACCTGGTGATGGGCTCGACCGCGGTGCTGTGCGTCTGCGCGGCGCTGATGTACCTGCTGGTAGCGGCGATGGAAAAGCGGCTGAACCGGGCGCGGGCGCACGGGGGTTGAGCATATTCCCGTCATGCGCTTGACAAGCGGCGCTTAACGTTGCTATAATATTTCATGGAAGAATTCCTGGGGTGTTCGTAACGTCCTGATTTTGAACCTACAGACATCAAATGGAGTCCGCGTCGCATGATCCTCATGTCACGCCACCCTTCCTTCGGGGAGACGGTCAGTGGACGGCAGACGGCGTGCGCAGGGCGCCACCCTGCTTTCATAGCAGGTGTCAAAATAGGGCGAGCGGCACTTTGGGATTTTTCTTTTTTGAAAAACTGCGGGAAAAACTTTTTCGCGGGATGCGAAAAAAGGGTTGACAAAGATGGGTCGTCCTGCTATAATCATTTTCGTTGACACGGTAAGTGTCAGCGCGGTATAGCGGGATGGTGTAACGGTAGCACCTACGACTCTGACTCGTATTGCCTAGGTTCGAATCCTAGTCCCGCTGCCATTTATATGCCTCCATGGTCTAGTGGCCTAGGACACCGCCCTCTCACGGCGGCAACAGGGGTTCGAATCCCCTTGGAGGTGCCAGAAGCGCGGGAATCGTTCCAAACGGTTCCTGCGCTTGTTTCTGCTTGCAAACCCGCAGAGCGCGGGAGAATATAAAAGAGAAAAGGGGCTAAAAACCCATGCGCATCGAACGGAATGACTTGATCTTTCAGCCGAGCGAAGGCGTGCAGTGCCACGCCAGCCATCTGACGCCGCTGGCGGACGGAGGCGTGCTCGCGGTCTGGTTTCAGGGCAGCCGCGAGGGGGCGGACGACGTCTGCATCTGGGGCGCGCGGTTCTCGCCCGACGGAAAATGGAGTGAAACGCGCCGCATCTCGCCGGAGGACGGCCTGCCGCACTGGAACCCCGTGCTGTTCCGCTGCGCAGACGGGGAGATCCTGCTGTTTTATAAGCGCGGCCGGACGATTGCTTATTGGCAGACGATGGTGATGAAATCTGCGGACGAGGGAAAAAGCTGGACGGAGCCGCGGGAGCTGGTTCCGGGGGACGAGGGCGGGCGCGGCCCGGTGCGCAACAAGATTCTGCGGCTATCCGACGGCAGTCTGCTGGCGCCTGCGTCGATCGAGCAGGGCGAATGGCGCTGCTTTATGGACCGCTCGGAGGACGAGGGCGAAACCTGGACGCGCACGGCGGACATCCGCCTGCCGGAGCCGGCGGGCGAGCGCCCCAACCCCTACGGCGCAATTCAGCCGTCGCTTTGGGAGGACGGAGCGGGCGTTCATGCGCTGCTGCGCACCTCGCAGGGCTATTTGTACCGCACGGACTCGGAGGATCTGGGGAGAAGCTGGTCGCAGCCCGCCTCCTCCGGCATCCCGAACAACAACAGCGGCATTGATCTGGTGAAAGCGCCGGACGGCACGCTGTATCTCGCCTGCAACCCCGTGGGTGAAAACTGGGGCGCGCGCAGTCCGATTTCGCTGCTGATCTCGAAGGACGGCGGCGCGCATTGGGAGCACCTGACCCATTTGGTCACAATGCCGGGGGAATATTCCTATCCCGCGGTGCTGTGGCAGGACGGCTGCCTGCTGATCACGCACACCTGGCAGAGAAAGTCCATTCAGTTCTGGAAGATTCGGCTGTAAGCCTGCTGGAGAGAAGAAACCCCGCCCTGCGCACGCAGAAGCAACGTGTGCGAGGCGGGGTTTTCGTATCCGGTTGGAGAAATGCGGAGAGGGAACCGGCGCGCGTCACCGAGCATCTGCTGACCGCACCGCATCGGACGCGCGCCCCCTGGTGGGGGCGCATGCCGCACGGGAACGGCAGAGTGCGGAGGACCCACGCACCCGGTTCGTACCTGTCGGCTGCGTGCTTCCTGCCGCTGTGCGCGTCACGAAGGACTTTGCTGACCGCGCAACACCCGACGCGCGCCCCCGTTTTCCTGCGCGGTCGGACGCAGCCGTCAGGGCAGCAGATAGCCCTGATACAGGCGCTCGGCGTTCAGCAGCAGCTCCGTGCGGCCGTCCTTGTGCGAAAGCTGCGGGAGCGCCGCACCGTCCAGCGAGGAAACGCGGTCAAATTCACCCGGCAGGGAAATGCGAATATCGGAAAGCGGCAGCGCCTTTTCCATCGTCATGCCGTTCCAGCCGGTGAGGTTGATGAGCTGCAGCAGCGTTCGGCCGTCGGGCAGCGTGTGCAGAAACAGTTCCGCCGCGGCGGGCGCATTCGTCTCCAGCACAAAGGCTTCGGGCGAAAGGGCGCGCAGCGCGTCGACGGCGATGTCCCGATGGTCGGCATAGCCGTCGTCGTGGAACAGACGGCCGATGCGGAAGGCAAAGCCCGCGCTCTTTCCGTCGGCGGAGAACACCAGCCCCGGCCAAGAACTCTGCACATGGCCGAAGCAGCGCTCCGGCGGGCCGAACATGGCGGGCTGCACCAGCGGCAGCGCCCCCTTTCCGCCCGAAAGCAGGCCGAACTCGCGGTCGAGGATCACCCAGTCGCGCTCCGGGAAGGAAGCAAAGAGGGCTTTGTCCGCCGTGGAGAGATACGCCGCGCGGGTGCGCTCCAGCGTGCCTTTGCAGGAGGCGCCGAGGAGGGTGAGCGCCTTTTCCGCCCGGCCGTCGGTCAGCGCGGAGAAGAGCAGCTTGCCGCCCGTTGCCCGCGCTGCGTCCAGCATGGCGGCGGGAGCCTTGACGGGATCGGGCACGATCAGAACATCATAGCCCGACGCGCGCTCGGGATGATCCTCCGCCGCAACATGGTCGAGCACGTCAAACAGCACATGCGCCTGCTTGAGCAGGATGAACCAGCCGAGATATTCTTTGTCGCTCTTGCTCGGGCGATAGAGCAGCACGCGCGACCTGGATTTCAGATGCCCGAAAACGCCCTCGTTTTTCTCGTGGAAGGCGAACACCTCGCGCATTGCATGGACACCTGCGCGGTCGGGATAATCCGCAAAATCGCCGATGATGCAGAAATCCAGCTGCGAACCCGAAGCGATGTTTTCGTAAAGGCGCAGCTTCGTCATCTCCGGCGCGACGCCCTGGAAACGGTAGAAGATATCCACGGCATTGATCGCGCAGTTGAGCATGGTCTTTTCGCCCGCCCAGGACTGCGCCGACTGGCAGTTTTCCGAAGCGGAATACAGGAAGAAGGGCAGCGGACGATCCACGGCGGAGTTGGATTCCTCGCGGATGATGTCCGCGCTGGGGTGATAGGTGCACACCGCAACCTCCGGGTTCATCTCCTTGACCGCGTTTTTGATGCGCACGAGCTGCTCGCGCACCACCTTGGCCTTGAAGGCGGCATAGGTTTCGTCGGTTTTCCAGCTGTCGCCGCGGGGCAGCTCCCGGCCGGAGAACGCCTTGTAGGCCGCCCGGCACGATGCGCAGTTGCAGATGCCGTGCTCCACGTTGGAATAATCCTTGGTCTGGAATCCGAACATGTTGAAGAACACGCCGTCCACGGGGTAGTTTTCGATCACTTCGCGCAGGATCTCAATGGATTTTTTCTGCTGGTATTCGCCGCAGACGCAGGTTGCCGCGGTGTCGTTGTAGTGCAGATGCTCACCCGATTCCGAAACATAGTACCATTCCGGATGCTCGTTCAGCAGCCGCTCATGGGTCTTGGAAAAGTCGAACCGCGCGATGACGCGCACGCCGTTTTCGTGGCAGATGCGCACAATATCTCCCAACAGATCCCCTTTGAGATAGGGACTGGGGGTCTGGAAGGGGAGCTTCGTCGGGAAGAACGACGAAATGCCGCCCGCGCCCACCATCACGCAGTTGCAGTGAGAGGCCCGGATTTCCTCAAACCATTTTTGAACGTCCATCCCCGCGTCGATGTCGCGCAGGTTGTTCTGGATCATGCGGAGGTTGTTGTCCAGCCACCAAGGCATAAAAAGATGCCCTCCTTTGTCTTTGTCTGTGCTTTTCAGTATATCGCGCCTTTGCGCCTTGCGCAAGGCAGGAAAAACGCACTTGCGCGGCAAATACAAAACATGGAAGCACAAAAAGCTATGCATGGGAGGCTGTTTTTTATATGGACTTTCCACGTTCGTTTATCTATGCAGGGCCGCAGTATACGACCCGTGCGCAGGATGTTCCTGCGCCCCTTTTCCGCCGGAAGTTCACTGCGCCCGTGGGTGCGCAGGCGGAGCTGGTGATCACCGGCCTTGGCTTTTACGAGGTTTGGCTCAACGGCGCGCACCTGACCAAGGGTTTTCTCGCGCCGTATATCAGCGCGGCGGATGATCTGATCTATTACGACCGCTATGACCTGACGGAGCATTTGCTTGAGGGCGAAAACGTGCTGGCGATCGAGCTGGGCAACGGCTTTTTCAATGACCCGGCGGGCTATGTCTGGGATTTTGACCGCGCGCCCTGGATCGGCGCGCCGCGCACGGCTTTCCGCCTGACGCTGAAAAAAGATGGGGAGGAAACCCGCATCGATTCCGACGAGCAGGTGCTGACCCATCCTTCGCCCATTTTGATGGATGATTACCGCTGGGGAGAAATCTATGATGCGCGAAAAGAGCTGCCCGGCTGGACGCTGCCCGGCTTTGACGACCGGCTTTGGGCGCACGCCATGCCCTGCGAAGCGCCCTCGGGCGAAGCGCGGCTGTGCGAGGCCGAGCCGCTGGCGGTGCGGGAAATCCTGAAGCCCGTCTCCATCGAAAAGCAGGACGAGGGCTATCTTTACGACTTCGGCGTGGATACCACGGGCATCTGCCGCGTGCGCATCTGCGGCCATGCAGGGCAGAAAATCGCGCTCTACCACGGCGAAAAGCTGAAAGGCGGCAAGTTCGACATGGACAACATCAAGTTCGAGCACCGCTACGGCCCGGACGACCGCGTGCAGCGCGACGTACTGATTTTGAAGGAGGGCGAAAACGACTATACGCCCACCTTTACCTACCACGGCTTCCGCTATGTGCTGGTCAAGGGGCTGGAAGAAACGCAGGCGACCGAAGAGCTGCTGACGATGCTGGTGATTTCGTCGGCGCTGCCGGAGGTCGGCGGGTTTGACTGCTCGGACGAGATGGCCAATACGCTGCAAAAGCTCACGCGCAACAGCGACCTTTCAAACTTTATCTATTTCCCCACCGATTGCCCGCAGCGCGAGAAGAACGGCTGGACGGCGGACGCTTCGCTCTCCAGCGAGCACATTCTGCTCAACCTCGGCGCGGAAAAGAGCTACCGCGAGTGGCTGCGCAACATCTGCAAGGCACAGAGCGATGCGGGCGCGCTGCCCGGCGTCGTGCCCACCGGCGGCTGGGGCTTTGCCTGGGGCAACGGGCCGGCCTGGGACAACGTGCTGTTCAATCTCCCCTACAACCTCTTCCGCCTGCGCGGGGACACGCAGACTATTCGGGAGTGCGCGCCGAACCTGATGCGGTATCTGACCTATATCGGCGGTCGGCTGGACGCGGACGGCACGCTGGCCATCGGCCTGGGCGATTGGTGCCCTGTGGGGCGCGACGCGGCGGACTACATATCGCCCCTGCGCTTTACCGACACCGTGCTCGTCAGCGACATGGCGCGCAAGGCGGAGAAGATGTTTGCCGCCGTCGGGATGCTGCGCGAGAGCGCCTATGCCAAAGCGCTGGCGGACGATACCCGCGCCGCCGTGCGCCGGAACCTGATCGATTTTGACACCATGACGGTTTCCGGGAGCTGCCAGACCTCGCAGGCGATGGCGCTTTATTACGGCATGTTCAACCGCGAAGAGGAACAGAAGGCTTTTGCCCGTCTGCTCGATTTCATACACGATAAGGACGACCACATCGATACCGGCGTGCTCGGCGCGCGCGTGATCTTCCACGTGCTGTCGAAGTTCGGACACGGCGATCTGGCGATGAAGATGATCGTGCGGGAGGATTATCCCTCCTACGGCAACTGGGTGGCGCGCGGCGCGACGAGCCTTTGGGAAATGATGATGCCGGACGACAACGTCGGCAGCATGAACCACCATTTCTGGGGCGATATCAGCGGCTGGTTCATCCAGTGTGCGGCGGGTCTGCGCCCCAACCCCGATGCGGACGATGCCCTGCGCGTCGATTTCGAGCCGGGGCTGAACTGCGGCCTTGCCCGCGCCTCGGCGCACACGCAGGCGGCCTGCGGCGAAACCTCCCTGCGCTGGCGGCTGAACGGCGATCAGGCGCAGATCGAGCTGACCCTGCCCGAGAGCGCCCACGGCGAGGTGATTCTCCCCGAGGGCTGGACCTTCGGCCGCGGCAAGAGCCGTCTGCCCGCCAGGACCGGCGCGTTCATCGCCTTGAAGCAGTAAATAACCGTTCTAAAGAGGCGGCACGGGAAAGTTTTTCCCGTGCCGCCTCTTTTTGCGCGGACGCGGGAGCTTTTTTTCCGAAAGAAAGTATGGTAAGATGAAAGGAAGAAAAGCGAAAGAGGTGCGGCGGTGAAACGATCGGATTATGTGCGCATGGAGCGCCGGATGCTCGACCAGATGGACGAAAGCGACGCGGCGCACGGGTCGAAGCATGTCTACCGCGTGCTGTATCTGGCGCTGGATATTGCTGCGCACGAGCCGGAAGCGGATGCGGATGTCGTGATTGCAGCATGCCTTCTGCACGACATTGCGCGGGCGGAACAGGCAAAGGATCCCTCGGTCGATCATGCGCGGGCGGGGGCGGAGAAGGCGCGCAGCCTTCTGCTGGAGGAAGGGTTTGACGCGGAGTTTGCGCAGGCGGTTTCGGACTGCGTGCGCACGCATCGCTTCCGCTCGGACGATCCGCCGGTCAGCCTGGAGGCCAAGATCCTGTTTGACGCGGATAAGCTGGACGTCTCCGGCGCTGTCGGCGCGGCGCGGACGCTGCAATACGGCACGCAGTTCGGAGAGCCGCTGTACACGCTGGACGAAGCGGGCAGGGTCTGCGACGGCACGGGAGATGCGCCCGATTCCTTTATGAGAGAGTATCGTTGGAAACTTCAGCGCATCTACGGAAAGTTTTACACAAAACGGGCGGAGGAGATCGCCGCGTCCCGCCGCAAAGCCGCGCAGGACTTTTACGACAGCGTACTGCGGGAGCTGCAGGAGGATTATGAGATCGGACAGGCGCAGCTGAGCGGATGCTTGAGAGAGCCGGACTGAAAAAGGAGGAAATCTCCATGGAAGCATTGGAAAAATTCATGGAAGAGGCGGCGCACGTCGTGCCTTCGCCGCGGCAGAGACAGTGGTTTGACACGGAGTTTTACGCCTTTGTGCACTTTGGCGTGAACACCTTTACCGACCGGGAATGGGGTCTGGGCAATGAGCCGGAAGCCATCTTCAACCCGGAAAAGCTGGATTGCGATCAGTGGGCGCGCGCGATGCAGTCCGCCGGCATGAAGGGCATGGTGCTCACCGCCAAGCACCACGACGGCTTCTGCCTGTGGCCGTCGAAATACACCGAGCACAGCGTCAAAAACAGCCCGTTTCAGGGCGACGTGGTGAAGCAGGCTTCCGACGCCTGCCGCCGCGCGGGGCTGAAATTCGGCGTGTATCTGTCGCCGTGGGATCGCAACAACCCCCTCTACGGCACACCGGAATACAACGATTATTTCTGCCGTCAGCTCACCGAGCTTATGACAAACTACGGCGAGCTGTTCTGCGTGTGGTTTGACAACGCCTGCGGCGAAGGACCGAACGGCAAAAAGCAGGTCTATGATTTCCCGCGCTACATCGAGCTGATTCGAAAATATCAGCCCAACGCGGTGATCTTCAACGATTTCGGTCCGGATGTGCGTTGGTGCGGCAACGAGGCGGGCTCGCCCCGCCAGGCGGAATGGTCGGTCGTGCCTACCGAGATGTGCCCCAATTCCCCGGTGCAGACCGGCCCCGGCCCGCTGGCCGCCCACGGCGACATCACCGGCACGTTCAATACCGATCAGCTCACCGGGTCGCTGTCGCAGATCCTGTTCAGCCGCGGCCTGGTCTACGCGCCGTGCGAGATCAACATGTCGATCCGCCCCGGCTGGTTCTGGCACGAAAACGAGGATCCGCATCCGCTGGAGCGCCTGTTTTGCACCTACTTAAAGAGCGTGGGCGCGAACGCCTGCTTCCACCTGAACCTGCCGCCCAACCGCGACGGACTGATCGACGAGCGGGACGTGAAGCGCCTTGCCGAATTGGGGGAGATGATTCGCAGGGAGCTGGGCACGCCGATGGAGGCGAAGATTCGCCGCGCGGACGACGGCGCTTCCTGGCAGGGCGAATGGGAGATGGAGCTCCCCACCGACGCGCCCGCGCCGCGCTATGTCGTGCTGGAAGAAGACCTCGATTTCGGCCAGCGCGTGGAGAGCTTCCGCATTTTCTCCGATACCAACGGCGGGGAGCACTTCCCACTGTATCAGGGCACGACGGTCGGGCACCGCGCGGTCTGCTGCCTGTGCGACCCCTTCGCCGGACAGAACCCGCTGACCGATGATTCCACCGGAAAAGCGCGCCTGCTGCGGCTGAAGATCACATCCTGCCGGTGCGAGCCGCATCTTGCCCGCATCGCGGTTTACTGAAAAGCGTTTTATTCCTCATCATTTTTATCTATTTCGGGAGGTTTTTATCATGCTGGAATACCGTTATGACACGCAGCTGCTGATCGACGGCGAGGACCTGGACGAGGACGCGATCAACGACTACATCCGCACCAACATCCCCGGCGACTGCCTGCTGGCGGTGGGCGACGATATGCTCATCAAGCTCCATTACCATACCAACGTGCCGTGGCGCGTGCTGGAATACTGCGCGTCCCTGGGAGATATTTACGACATCGTGGTGGAAAACATGGATCGCCAGGCCGGCGGCCAGCACGGCTGATCGGGGGAAAGGCCGATTCCCCTTCCGAAAACCAAGCGTTTCGGGAGGGGAACTTTTTTTGATGGGAAAGTGCGCCTGTTCCTCGGGCGAACTTTATGGTATACTAAAATCGTGTATGAGCCGCCGCAGGGCTGCGGCGCAAATCCAATGAAATGCAAACCGGAAAGGGCGTGGATTACTTATGACGAAAACGCCGCAGCGCCGCGGGCGTTCCCACCTGCGCGGGGGTCAGAATAAGAATAAGGGCATCGGGGTGGAAAACATCCGTTGGTCGGCGGTCATCCTGACGGGTGTGGTGCTGCTGGCGCTGCTGTTCGGGCTGGTGTTCGGCATCCGCGCCTGCGCAGTGCGCAAGGGGAAGGACAATCCCGCTGTGCCGATGGCTACCCAGCCGCAGGAAAGCGCTGGGTTCGATGCCGTCGTATCGCAAAAGACGCCGCAGGAATCTGACGCGGCGGGGCAGCCGGGAAGCTCGATTGATAACCCCATCGATCTTTCCGACGGCATCATCGAGATTCAATCCAAGGAAAAGAGCATCAATACCCCGGATGTATTCGGGCACGAGATGGTCTATTCCGCGGGCACCGGCTCGCTGCTGGAACCGCTGCTCAAGACGCTGTATCTCTATGATCTGGAAACCGGCGAGGAAAACAAGGTCGCCAGCGTGCAGATCAAAAACGGTGAAATCTTTGAAACCGTGCTCAACGACAACTATATCGCCTGGCTGGATACCGACCAGAAGGGCTCCAACCGTATCTATGTGCTCAACCGCAGCGAGGACGCCAAGCCCCGGCTCATCAAGGAATGCGCCTATGCCGTGCCGCGGCTGCGCCTTTCGCAGGACTATCTGCTGTGGATCGAGCAGAACGAGGAAAAGGAAGAGCGGCTCTACGTCGTCGATCTGATCTCGGAGGAGAACGCTTCGATCCCCGGCTTTGCGGAGTCCATCGAGCGCGCGATGTCCACCTACGGCGTGTCTGCGCCCGGCATTTACGACACGCAGATCATCTGGGCGGCCTCCGACCCGAACCAGAGCGAGGAGGACAGCATCCGCAACGGCGAAAAGAGCGCCATCTACTACTGCGACCTGACGAAGTTTGCCGAGGACGATTACGAGCCTTCGGTGTTCTGCCCCGATATGTACGTCCACGATCCCATCACCAACGGCGAGGTCTGGGCCTGGATTGACAAGAACAAGGCGCCCGATTCCACGCTCTACCTCAAGGTGGGCGACGAGGTGCGCCGCATTGCGCAGGGCGTGATCACCTATGCGCTGGGCGACGATATGTTGATCTTTGGCCAGAACGGCAATATCTATGCCTATTTCTATGAAGATGGTACCTTTGCCCGCCTGAACCGCGAGGGCGAGCGCAGCATACTGCCCGTCGTCTCCGGCCGCCGCGTCGTCTGGTTCAACAAGACGACTTCCTCCGGCAACAAGGATCAGCTTGACTATCTCAGCGTGCCGTATACGGAGTAAAAAAGAGCCGAGGCGTATTTGCTGAAGCGAAGCGGACGAGGCAAAGCCTCCCCGTTCGGAGGGTGAGCGAAGCAAACCTGAAGGCCGAGCGTTTTGACTTCTTCACATGGGTGTACCGTAAAGCGAAACGATGCGGAGAAGTCAAATAAGCCGGTCGGAACACCGGCGCGCCGTAGGGCGTGACGGTGCGAAGATGGGAGGTGGAAGGCCACAAAATGTGGCCTTCCGGAAGGGCGGGAGCGCTGAAGTGACGGAAAAGAGCAGGTTTCCGCGCGATGCAGATGCGGCGAAGCGCGCCAAAGAAGCTCGGAAAAGAATGTCGCGCGGGGCGGAGCATCTCTGGTATGACGATCTGCGGAAACGGTCCCTACGCTTTCGGCGGATGGAGACCATCGGCAGGGTTTCGGTGGATTTCTTTTGCAGCAAAGCGCTGCTGGCCATCGACGTGCTCCCGGACGGGAGCTTCGATGGGGCGGGGCTGGAAGAAAAGCGCCGGTATCTGCGCGGCTTTGGCATTGTGTTGATCTGCTATGAGGAAGAACAGGTGCTGCGCCGGTTTGAGGCGGTGCAGGATTCCGTTACCGGGTGGCTGGGCAAGCTGCTCCCGACCGCTTCGCCCTGCCCAGCCCCCTCGTCCCCACCCTTCAGCCGCGGCTGACGCCGCGCCAGCTCCCCTCAAGGGGAGCCTTTGCATCTCCTTTAAGTGAATCACAACAGAGGGAACAACATGGCTAAAAACAAGACCCTTTATGTTTGCAGCGATTGCGGGTACGAATCCGCCAAGTGGATGGGCCGCTGCCCGTCCTGCGGCGCGTGGAACAAGATGGAGGAGCAGGAGCCTGCCGCGCCCGTCTCGTCCGCAGCGTCCGGCCCGCAGAGAAAAAGCACCGTCACCGTGCCCTCCGCGCCCGCGCGGACGCTCGATCAGATCGAAGAGGGCGAGCAGGAGCGCAGCCGCTGCGGCATTGCGGAGTTCGACCGCGTGCTGGGCGGCGGCATTGTGCCCGGATCGCTGATTCTGATCGGCGGCGACCCCGGCATCGGCAAGTCCACGCTGCTGCTGCAAGTCTCGGCGCTGCTGGCCGGGCAGGGCGCGCGTGTGCTCTATGTCTCCGGCGAAGAATCCGCCCGGCAGATCAAGATGCGCGCCAAGCGGCTGGGCGTGGGCGGCAGCGGGATGTATGTGCTGAGCGAGACGAACATGGATGAGATCGAGGCGCAGCGATCCGTGCTCACGCCCGATTACATGATCGTGGACTCCATCCAGACCGTCTATGTCCCCGGCAAAAACGCCGCGCCCGGCTCGGTTTCGCAGGTGCGCGAGGCCACGAGCATTCTGATGCGCGCCGCCAAACAGGCCGGCACCACCATTTTCCTCGTTGGGCACGTCACCAAGGAGGGCGCGCTGGCAGGCCCTCGCGTGCTGGAGCATATGGTGGATGCGGTGCTCTATTTCGAAGGCGACCGCCATCAGGAATACCGCATCCTGCGCGCTGCCAAGAACCGCTTCGGCTCCGTCAACGAGATCGGCGTGTTCCGCATGGAGCAGGCGGGCATGGAGGAAGTGCCCAACCCTTCGGAATTTCTGCTCTCCGGGCGCATCCCCGGCGCGGCGGGCTCGGCGGTCGCCGTGTCGATGGAGGGCTCCCGCCCTGTGCTGGTGGACTTGCAGGCGCTGGTCGCGCCCACGATGCTGTCCAATCCCCGCCGCCAGGCGCTGGGCTTTGATTACAACCGCATGGCGCTGCTGTTGGCGGTGCTCGAAAAGCGCGCGGGGCTGATGCTCTACAATCAGGATGCCTATGTCAACGTTGCGGGCGGATTGGAGCTGGACGAGCCCGCCTGCGATCTGCCGCTGGCGGCGGCGGTGGTGTCGTCGCTGCGCAACATCCCCATCCCGGCGGATTGGGCGCTGATCGGCGAGATCGGCCTGACGGGCGAGGTGCGCGCCGTGGGCATGATGGATCGGCGTGTTTCGGAATGCGCGCGCATGGGCTTTACCCACCTGATCGTGCCCAAGGCCAACCTGCGCGCCCTGCACGCGCCGGAGGGCGTGGAGATCCGCGGCGTATCGACGCTTTATGAAGCGCTGGCCGTGCTGTTCTGACCCGATGAAAACATAAAAACGGAGGTAAAACGAAGTTGAAAAAAACAACGCAGCGCTGGCTGCTGGCCCTGCTGGGCGTGCTGCTGGGCGTGGGCTTTGCGGGGGAACTGCTGGATTTTCTCGTTAAAATCCAGCTGATTTCACCCAACCATGCCAACCTCTATCCCTGGATTTCCCTGACGGCCTATATCCTGAGCGCGGGTATTTTTGCGGTATTATTTTATTTTCTTGCCATTCCCTGCGCCGCGGCGGTGGGCCGTCAGCTCAAGCGGTTTGAGCGCTGGCTTTCCCGGCTGCCGATGATTGATACGCTCTTTGGCGGCGCGGGGCTGCTGCTGGGGACGCTGATGTCCTTCCTGGTCACGTCCATGCTGATGCGCGGAAGGGATTCCTGGCTCTTGACCGTCATCAGCGCCGTGATTTACCTGATCCTGGGGTATCTGGGCGCGACGATCTGCTTTCGCCGCTGGCGCGAGCTGAACTTTGCCTGGGTGAAAAAATTGCAGCAGCAGACCGATCCGGACAAGCCTGCGCGGGGCGGCTGCCCCAAGGTGCTCGACACCAGCGTCATCATCGACGGGCGCATTTTCGATCTGTGCCGCACGGGCTTTGTCGAGGGCACGCTGATCGTACCCGCCTTCGTGCTGCGGGAATTGCAGCACATCTCGGATTCCGCCGACCCGCTCAAGCGCAACCGCGGCCGCCGCGGGCTGGACGTGCTGGCCCGCATCCGCAAGGAGTTGGAGATGCGGGTGACGGTGGATGAGCAGGACTTTGACGACACGGACGAGGTGGACGTCAAGCTCCTGAAGCTGGCGCGCCTGCGCGGCGGCTGCGTGATGACCAACGACTACAACCTCAACAAGGTCGCGGGGGTTTCGGGCATCAAGGTGCTCAACATCAACGATCTGGCCAACGCCTTAAAGCCTGTGCTGCTGCCGGGCGAGGAGATGAACGTGCAGATCGTCAAGGAGGGCAAGGAGCAGAACCAGGGCGTGGCCTACCTGGACGACGGCACCATGATCGTGGTCGAAAACGGCAAAAAAGCCATCGGCGGGCAGGTGACGGTGCTGGTGACCTCTGTGCTGCAAACCTCCGCCGGACGCATGATCTTCGCCCGCTTAAAGCCTGAGGAATGACGCAAAAGCTGCATGAGGCGGCCGAAACCCTTAAAAAAGCCGCAAAATTGAATTTACAAAAACGTCATTGACACAAAAAAGCGGCGGCGCTATAATGCAAGGGAATTGAATAGCCGTACTCAAATGCGACGAAAGAGAAGAAGCGTGACGAACGGGCAAAGAGAGCCGGTGGCAGGTGTGAACCGGCGTCGAAGTCATGTGGAGATCACTCTTGAGCAGATGGGCTGAAAGGACGGAAGTTTTCCATCCCGAGTAAGCGCAGACGGATCTGCCCCGTTACAGGCAGGAGACTTGATGGAGTCTCGCTGAGTGGATCGGTTTTGTACCGGTCAAGCTTGGGTGGTATCGCGTGGCAGCATGAGAAATCAGCGCCTCGTCCCAACAAAAAGGGATGAGGCGTTTTTTGTCGTCTTGTGAAAAAAGCGGGCGGCTGATTTGAGCAGGGATATTCGTTCGGTGTGAAAAGATGAAGGAGGTTACAAGCAGATGACGGAACAACTCAAGGAAATTGCGATGCGGCTCAAGACCCTTCGCCAGATTATGGATGTGACCGAAGAAGAGATGGCCGAGGTGTGCGGCGTGACGCTCGACGAATACCGTTCCTACGAGCGCGGTGAAAAGGATTTCTCCTTCTCGTTTATCTACAATGCGGCCAACCGCCTGGGCGTGGACGTGGTCGATCTGATGAGCGGAGACTCCCCCAAGCTGTCCAACATGTGCGTGGTGCGCAAGGGCAAGGGTTTCAAGATCAACCGTCGTCAGGCTTATGATTACCAGCACATCGCCTACACCTTCCGCAACAAGAAGGTCGAGCCCTTCGTCGTTACCGTCGAGCCCAAGCCCGACGAGGAAGTGCCCGTGCTGCATGAGCACGAGGGTCAGGAGCTGAACTTCGTCATCGAGGGCAGCATGGAGTTCTATCTCGGCTCCACCACCACGGTGCTCAGCGCCGGCGACAGCGTTTATTTCAACTCCGGCATCCCCCACGCGATGCGCGCCCTCAACGGCGAGCGCGTCCAGTTCCTGGCCGTGGTCATGGGCGAAGTGAACAAGTAATTTCAAAAAGGCGCAGCCCGCTTTCCGGTTTGCGCCGCCCGGAAAACAGTTTTAGATAAAAGGAGATGGACCCATGCCTTTGTATGAAAAATTCGTCGGCCGCAACCGCGACGACTTTGCCACGCTGGAAGACCTTCAGAAAAACTATAAAGTGACCGTCGGCGACGACTTCAATTACAGCTACGATGTGGTGGACGTCATCGCCAAGGAAACCCCCGATAAGCTGGCCATGCTCTGGGTCAGCAACGAGGGCGAGGAGCGCCGCTTCACCTTTGAGGATCTGCGCCGCCTTTCCAACCAGACCGCCAATTTCCTGGTGCACCATGGCGTCAAAAAGGGCGACTGCGTGATGCTCGTGCTCAAGCGCGGCTATCAGTTCTGGTACACGCTGCTGGCGCTGCACCGCGTCGGCGCGATCGCCATCCCCGCCACGCACCTGCTGACGGCGAAGGACTATGTCTACCGCGCCAACGCCGCGACCGTCAAGATGATGATTATCACCGGCGACGGCGATCCCACCGATCACGTCAACGAGGCGATGCCCGAGTGCACGAGCGTGGAGACTTACTGCGTGACCAAGCACAAGGACGCGGGCGAGAAGTGGCTCGATTTCGACGCGCTGGTCGCGCAGGAGAGCGAGGAGTTCGCGCGTCCCACGGGCGAAGCGGCGAATAAGTCCTCCGACCCCATGCTGATGTTCTTCACCTCCGGCACCACCGGCTATCCCAAGATGGTGTGGCACGATTTCACCTATCCGCTGGGTCACATCCTCACCGGCTGCTTCTGGCACCGCGTGGTGGACGGCGGCCTGCACTTCACCATCTCCGACACCGGCTGGGGCAAGGCGCTCTGGGGCAAGATCTACGGCCAGTGGCTGGGCGGCAGCGCCGTATTCACCTATGATTTTGAAAAGTTCCACGCCGAGGACATCCTGCACAAGATGGAGCAGTACCATGTGACCACCTTCTGTGCGCCGCCGACCATGTACCGCTACATGATCAAGGAGGATCTTTCCAAGTACGATCTGTCCTCCCTGCAGCACTGCACCACCGCGGGCGAGGCGCTCAACCCCGAGGTCTACAATCAGTGGCTGCGCCAGACCGGCCACAAGATCTTTGAAGGCTTCGGCCAGACCGAAACCACCCTGTGCTGTCTGACCGCCTTCCCGTGGATGCAGCCCCGCCTGGGCTCCATGGGACTGCCCGCTCCCGGCTGGAGACTGGTCATCTGCGACGCGAACGACGAAGAGGTTCCCGCGGGCGTCACCGGCGAGATCTGCGTCCGCACCGACGGCGGCAAACCCTTCGGCCTGTTCGGCGGCTATTTCCGCGACGAGGCGCTGACCAAGAAGGCCTGGCACGACGATCTGTACCACACCGGCGATACCGCCTATAAGGATGAGCTGGGCTTTTTGTGGTATGTCGGCCGCGTGGACGACGTCATCAAGTCCTCCGGCTACCGCATCGGGCCGTTTGAGGTGGAAAGCGCCCTGATGGAGCATCCTTCCGTGCTCGAGTGCGCCGTCACCGGCGTGCCGGATCCCGACCGCGGATTCGTCGTCAAGGCCACCATCGTGCTGGCACGCGGCTATGAGGGTACTCCCGAGCTGACCAAGGCGCTGCAGAACCACGTCAAAAAGGTCACTGCTCCCTATAAGTACCCCCGCATCGTCGAGTATGTGGACGAGCTGCCCAAGACCATCTCCGGCAAGATCCGCAGAGTCGAGATCCGCAAGAACGACCTCGAAAAGCACAAGGCCGACAAGCCGAAATAATCTCTTGTCTGCAAAAAAGGCTGCGCACCCTGATGCGGTGCGCAGCCTTTTGTTTTTCTCACGGAAAAAACTTTCAGACAGGAGAAAGCCGTTTCGGAATAGAAAGAATAAGAGAGTGGGAAAAAACCCGGTCAAATCAAGAATGAAAAAGGAGATTGGCCAGATGAAATTCATTGCAACCGAGGAAAAGGCGCGCTGGATGCCCCGCGAGGCGCAGGAAGGCATGCCGGAGGCTTGCGACCTGGAGCTTACGGGAGAAAAGGCGCAGACCATCCGAGGCTTTGGCGGATGCTTCAACGAGCTGGGGCAGATCGCATTGGAAAAGCTGGACGAGGGCAAGCGGAACGAAGTGCTGGATGCGCTCTTTGGCAGCGAGGGCTGCGGCTTTACCGTCTGCCGCGTGCCCATCGGCGCGAGCGACTACGCCGCCAAGTGGTACAGCTGCGACGAGACGGAGGAGGACTATGAGCTTAAGGATTTTTCCATCGAGCGGGATAAGAAGTATCTGCTGCCCTATATCCACGACGCGCAGAAGCGCCGGCCGGAGCTGACCGTGTTCGCGTCGCCCTGGTCGCCGCCCACCTGGATGAAGTTCCCGGCGGCCTATAACCACGGTACCATCCGTTGGGAAGAGCCTGTGCTGCGCGCCTATGCGAAGTACTTTGTCAAGTTTGTGGAGGCGTATGCCGAAGAGGGCGTGACGGTTGATCAAATCTTCATGCAGAACGAGCCCATTGCAGACCAGAAATATCCCTCCTGCGTCTGGAGCGGCGAGCAGATGCGTGATTTTCTCCGCGATTATCTTGCGCCGGAGTTTGAAAAGAGCGGCTGCCCGGCGGAGATCTGGCTGGGAACCCTCAACTGCCCGTATGACAACTACGGCGGGCAGGAGTTTGACTGGACGAATTATCATCGCTATGCCGAAACCGTGCTGCTGGACGATGCGGCGCGGAAAGTCATTTCCGGCGTGGGCTATCAGTGGGGCGGCAAGAACGCCATCGCGCAGACCCACGAGAGCTTCCCGGAGCTGCGGCTGATGCAGACCGAAAACGAGTGCGGAAACGGCGAAAACAGCTGGAAGTACATGGAATATGTATTTGACCTGATGCACCATTACTTCAAAAACGGTGTGGAAGCCTACACCTATTGGAACATGGTGCTGGAAGACGGCGGCTGCTCAACCTGGGGCTGGCATCAGAATTCCATGATCACGGTCAACGCAGCGGAAGGAACCTATGCGTTGGAGCCGGAATACTATCTGATGCGGCATTTTGCGGGCTTTGTGCAGCGCGGGGCGCGCTTGCTCAAGCTGCGCGGCCGCTTTGCTGCCAATGCTATGGCCTTTGAAAATCCCAACGGCAGCGTCGTGCTGGTGGTGCATAACGGCCAGAACGATCCCTTTACGCTCCGCTGCGGCCTGGGCGAAGGGTTCACCGCGACGCTTGCGCCGCACTCCATCAATACCTTTGTGCTTTAAAGCCGGGCAAGAACGCCATCGAAACGGCGAAGAACGGGGGGTGCGGGGGGGTTGGCCCCCCCCCCCCCCCCCCCGGCCTTGACGGGTGTCTCGCCAATACCCAAGCGGGGGGGCACCTCGCCGCGGCCC
>CAJJNQ010000027.1 GCA_905193155.1 uncultured Christensenella sp. | reverse complement strand
TACGAAGCACTTCAACTAAATGAATACGCTAATTAGGTTACCGCGGACTGCGCTTCGTTCGCGGCGGCCTTTTTTTATCAAAAAAGACCACCTCTCTCACGCTCCGTCGCGGCTCCTCTTCCGCTAAAGGTCACGCTCCGTTCGCCTACTCGCTTGCAAGCGCGCTCGTTTACGGCTCCCTGTCGCTAACAACCTTTCGCGGGGATTACGAAGCACTTCAACTAAATGAATACGCTAATTAGGTTACCGCGGACTGCGCTTAGTTCGCGGCGGCCTTTTTTATCAAAAAGACCACCTCTCTCACGCTCCGTCGCGGCTCCTCTTCCACTAAAGGTCACGCTCCGTTCGCCTACTCGCTTGCTTGTCGCTGCGGTCTGCGCTAAGTTTGGAGCCGCCTTCTACCGAAGGCTTTCCAAACACGCTCCGCCAGCAGCTCCTCTCCGCAAAAGGTTGCGTTTGCTCCGGCTGTTCGCTTGCAGGCTCGCTCTCGACGTCTCCGCCGCACTGACCACCTTTTGCGGGGCTGCGAAGCACTCCAACCGAATAAGCACGATGATGAGGTAACTATGGGCTTGGTCTAAGTTCATCGTTACTTTTTTACGACTGCGGAACTATTCAGAGTGCATTAGAATGGCCTTTTAAGGCCGAAGAATGGGCAGAAAAGCGTTCTTCCGCCAAGGTTATTATAGCAGGAAAAGGGTTGGACGGTCAAACCGGCGGATAAGGTTTTACAAATTAGACGCAACTTCATCCTTTTAGTTGCCATTGCGAGAGAGATAAAAATCCCAAAGTAATTGAGACAGCCAAAGTTGAATTTTGCTCTTAACGCGGCGATGCAATCATGTTATAATATAGAAAACTGCGGGGGAATATCCCGCAAATCAGACAAGGGGGTACACTCTCATGGCAACCAAAGGCGATGAAGTCCTGAGTCAGTTTACTCAAACGGTTGTTGAAGAAGAAGTTGAGGTGCGCGACGAAGACAAGCTCCGCATCGGCATCATCGGCACCGGCTGGATTGCCGAATCCCACATTGAGTCCTACAAGCGCATGAAGGATGTCAAGGTCGTGGCCATGGCGGATCTGATTCCCGGCAAGGCCGAGAAGTTCGCCGCTCGTTACGGCATCGAGAACTGCAAGTTCTATCCCGACCACAAGTCCATGCTCGACAGCGAGAAACTGGATGCGGTCAGCGTCTGCACCTACAACACGCAGCACGCGCCCTGCGCCATTTATGCGCTGGAAAAGGGCGTCAACGTTCTGCTGGAGAAGCCCATGTGCGTGACCACCGAAGAAGCGGTAGAGATCATGCGTGCGGAAAAGAAGAGCGGCAAGGTGCTCTCCATCGGCTTCCAGCCCCGTCTGGACGAGAACATGCAGATGATCAAAAAGATCGTAGAAAGCGGCGTTCTCGGCAAGATCTACTACATTCAGACCGGCGGCGGCCGTCGTCGCGGCATCCCGAACTCCACCTTCATCGAGAAGAAGACCGCGGGCATCGGCGCGATGGGCGATATCGGCTGCTACTCTCTGGACTGCGTGCTCAACGCCATCGGCTATCCCAAGCCTCTGACGGTGACGGGCTACACCTCCAATTATTTCGGCACCAGCACGGATTACGAATCCGAGGCCGACGCCAAGCGCTTTGACGTGGACGATTTCGCTGCGGCGTTCGTCCGTCTGGAAGGCGGCATCATCCTCGACTTCCGTATCGCCTGGGCAATGCACCTGGATACTCCCGGCGACTCCATCATCATGGGCACCAAGGGCAGCCTGCGCATTCCCTCCACCGACTGCTGGAACGGCACGGTGGGCGGCCCGATGACCATTTACCACGATGTGGCGGGCGTTCAGACCCAGACCACCATCCCGGTCATCGAGAGCAAGGGCCCCGGCCTGTTCGACCGCAAGATCCGCTCCTTCCTGGATGCGGTCAAGTATCACACGGCTGCGCCGGTTCCCACCAGCCAGATCCTGTACAACCAGGCCATCATCGACCACATCGTCAAGTCCGCTGCGGTGGGCCACGAGGTCGAGGTAGAGATCCCCGAAATCTGATTTTTCTGACGCAAAAGAGCTTTCCCCGAAATTTTCGGGAAAAGCTCTTTTTATAAACCGGAGAACACTCACTGGGCAGGTGGTTCCGTAGAAACCTATCGACGACGATGAATGCCTAGGCTCCATTTAGAAAAGAAAACAAAGAAAAAAAGCGGAGCAGGCCAATCATCAACTCGGAGAAGATCATCAAGGTCGATGAAATATCTTAGTGACCCGTTCACGGGCGGCAAGCAACCATCTTGTGCAGAGGGAAAGATCATATCGGCATGACCTAACACAGAGCCAGTAACAAAAGGCTCTACCCGCATAGTGGAAAACCATCGGCTTTGCCGATGGTTTGTTTTGTATCAATTTTCCGGATCGGTGTAATCCGCAATCATGCCTTCCAGGTTCTCCACTGCGTCCATGCGCATCAGATTCTGCTGCGCCCTTCCGGCAGCAATGCGTAAATCTCCGCCGCCTCAATACCGTCGTGCAACGGCAAATCCACCGCCTTGCCTTTCGATCTTTGCCGTAGCACCAGCTCACATCCGCAAGTCATTCCCGCAAAGGCGAAATTCTAGTAAACGGGCTTTTTGCCGTTTGCGCGATCGATGGATTGCTGCAAGCGGTCGTTGACCATGATGTAGGCGTCCTCGCCGTTATCCTCGTAGTATTTCTTGCGCACGCCGGCTTTTTTGAAACCGAGCTTCTTGTACAGCGCCAACGCGGGCTCGTTGCTGACGCGCACCTCCAGCGTCATGTACTGCACGCCCACGTCCACCGCAGCCTGCATCATCGCGGAAGTCACCTTCGTGCCGTAGCCCTTGCCCCGCTTATCGGGATGAACGGCGATATTGGTGATGTGCCCCTCGTCGATGATGAGCCAGGTTCCGGCATAGGCGGACACAACGCCATCCTCCAGCAGCACGAAGTACCGCGCCGCCGTGTTGGACAGTTCGCCGATCAGGTCCTGTTTCGTCCACGGAATGGCAAAGGAATCATGCTCAATTTCCATGATGCCGTCGATGTCCTCTTCGCGCATTTCGCGCACCACGATCTCCGCCATCACTTTTCCTCCTTCGCCAGCCGCGCCGCACGTTCGCGTTCTGCCTGCGGCGCGCGCAGATAGAGCGGCCGCAGCGCTGCGGCGTCCACCCAGCTTTCGGGATGCGCAGCGGCAATCTGCGCGGCAAACGAAGCGTGCAGGCCGTGCAGCGAGGGCGCGCCCAATACCGCAAAGTCCTCCTGCTGTAAACGCTGCGCCTGAACCGGCACGCCGTCGCCCACGAACAGCACCTTTTTGTCCTTTGGGCGCAGGCTGTCGAGCAGTTCTTCGAGCTTCAGCGGCACGTCGTCCATCATGCGCACGCCGTTTTCAAACAGCGCGGTATAGACCTGTCCCGCCCTCGCATCCAATATGGGGCAAACCAGCCCGTCAAAGCGCGCTGCCTGCGCAGCCAGCGCTTCCAGCCCGTCCACGGGCGCACAGGGCTTATCGCCTGCCAGCCCCTTGACTGTCGCCACACCGATGCGCACGCCGGTGAACGACCCCGGCCCCACCACACAGCCGAACACGTCGATCTGCGCAATGTCCAACCCGGCATGGCGCAGCGCATCCTCCACCATGGGCATCAGACCTGAGGAATGGGTCAGGCCGTTGTTGAGATAGCTTTCGTATACCAGCACATCATCCTTCGTCACGCTCACCGACGCCGAACTGGACGATGCGTCCAAAGTCAGGAAGATCATGAATTCCCTCCACCGCAATGCGGCGCGTCTCGTCCTCCCCCGAAAGGGTGACGTCAATCGTGCGCATCGATTTAAAAAGATCGCCTGCGACCTCGCTCCATTCCACTGCGCACACGCCGTGCCCGCCGCAGAAGATCTCCTCAAAGCCCAGGTCATAGACCTCGTCCGGCCCGCCGAGCCGGTAGAGATCGAAGTGATACACTGTCAGCCGCCCCTCGTACTGGTTCATCAGCGCAAAGGTGGGGCTGGAAACCTCGTTTTCATCCCCACCCAGACCGCGCACCAATCCGCGGACAAAGGCAGTCTTTCCCGCGCCCAGACCGCCGTGGAGCAGCAGCACGTCTCCGTCCTTCAGATACGGGCTGAGCGCCGCCGCCGCCTCTTCGGTCTGCGCGGTAGAATGTGTCGTCACCGCCGTCATTTACAGCTCAACCTTCTTCGCGCCCACGGGGCGGATGCCCAGCACCGTGCACGCGCCCTTGCCAAACACCGCGTCCATCTGCTGAACGTATGCATCGAGCTTATAGTGCGGCACAAAGGCGAGGATCGTCCCGGCAAAGCCGCCGCCATGCACGCGCCATGCGCCGCTGCCCTTGAGCATCCGCTCGGACAGCGCGCAGGCCAGCGCCAGGCTCTGCTCGCACTTGCCGCCGACATAGAGGTTTTGAAGCATCTTCCAGCTGGATTCGCCGCTCAAAATGACGTTTTGCAGGAAAGCGTCCAGATTGCCCTCCTCGATGGCCTGATAGCACGCCTTGACGCGCTCGTTTTCATCGTAGTAGTGCAGCGCGCGCATCACCGCGCGGTCAGAGGTTTTCTCGCGCACCTCAGGCAGCTTTTCGATGAGCTGCTGCACCTTGAACTGGCGCAGCACCTTGCCGCCCAGCGCTGCCGCAACGGCCTTCATCTCGGCTGGAATAGACGCATATTCATCCGTCAGATCGTCGTGGCTGGAGTTGGTCGCCAGCACCACGACATTGAAACCGCGCGCCTCAAAATCAAAGGAATAGGCCTCGATCTTGGGGTCGGCATTCTTGAAATCAATGCCGACCAAGCCGCCGATGGAGCAGGCGGATTGATCCATCAAGCCGGAGGGCTTGCCGAAATACTCGTTTTCCACCCACTGGCTGATCTTGGCGCGGGTCACGCCGTCGATGATGGAATCGTTGTACAGGCCGTCCAAGATGCACACCAGCAGCACTTCAAACGCTGCCGAGGAAGAAAGGCCGGAACCGCCCAGCACGCGGGAAGTCACCGCCGCATTGAAGCCGCCGATGGTATAGCCCATATTCTTGAGCTTGCGGCACACGCCGCGGATCAGCGCAAAGGTGGTGTTCTTTTCCTCATCCTTTTTGTCCAGGTCGCGGGTATCGACGATAAAGGGCTTGGCATAGCCCGCGGAGTAAAGCGTAATGATGCCGTCGTCCGTAGGTGCGGCCGCAGCCAGCGTGTCCAGCGTCACCGCCGCCGCCAGCACAAGGCCGCTGTTGTGGTCCGTGTGGTTGCCGATGATCTCAGTGCGTCCGGGAGAAGAGAAGAACACGGGCTCTGCGCCGTTCTTTCCGAAATAGCGCACATAGTCGTAAAGCAGCGCCGTATAGCGCGCGGCCTCTTCCTGCGCCACATCTTCTCCGCCGCCGTAGAGCAGGTGGAACTCTTCTTTGGCCTTTTCGGTACTCAGTTTCGCGGCAAGGTTCTTTTCGTCAAACATCTCCATGCCTCCGTATTTCTTTACGCGCGAAAATCGCGCGTGGATTCTCTACTGCTATTATGCAACGGGCAGACGCTCTGCGTCAAGCGATCCTTATGGTGTTCCCAACATAATTCCATATGCTCACAACAAAATTCCTTACACATTTTATCTTCCGCGCGGTATAATAGAGGCAACAAAACACAAGGAGGACATGGGCATGGCAAATCATCCTTTGGAAGGGCTGCTGGCGTTTGCGCTGCGCAAGTCTCTGATCTGCAAACAGGACCTTCCCTTTTGCCGCAACCTTCTTTTAGATGTGCTGAAGCTGGATGCGCCCGCCGAGCCGTACCGGCCCTATGAAATCGAAGAAATCAACGATCTTCCCGAGACGGCGACACCGTATCTGACTCCTCTGATTGCGGACGCGGTGGCGCGCGGCGTCTGCGCGGACACGCAGGGGGAACGCGACGCGCTCTCTGCCCGGCTGATGGGATGCCTGACGATGCGTCCGTCAGAGGTCTGCCGCGAATTCATGCACCGCTACAACGCGGAAGGACCGCAATGCGCCACCGACTGGTTCTATCAATACTGCCGCGACGTCAACTACATCCGTGTGGACGACATCGCCCGCAACATTCAATACAAGGCGCCGACGATGGTGGGCAACCTGGACATCACCATCAACCTTTCCAAGCCGGAAAAGGATCCCCGCGACATTGCGGCGGCGCGTCTTGCCAAGAGCGCAAGCTACCCGCCCTGCATGCTCTGCGTGGAAAACCCCGGTTATGCGGGCCGCGCCGGTTTTCCCGCGCGCCAGAACCACCGTTTTGTGGATCTCAAGCTCTGCGGCGAGGCGTGGCATTTCCAGTATTCCCCGTATCTTTACTACAATGAACACTGCATCGTGTTCAACGAAAAGCACCAGCCCATGCGCATTGACCGGACGGCGTTTGAAAAGCTGTTCGACTTTGTGTCCCAGTTCCCGCACTACTTCATCGGTTCAAACGCGGATCTGCCCATCGTGGGCGGGTCGATTCTGTCGCACGATCATTTCCAGGGCGGCCGCTATGTTTTCCCGATGACGGAAGCGCCCATCGAAATCCCGCTGCACAGTCCGGACGATGAAGTTTCTGCCGGCATTCTCGACTGGCCGATGAGCACGCTGCGCCTGACCGGCCGCAACCCGCAGCGCATGATTGACGTGGCGGAAAAGGCGCTCACCGCCTGGCGGCAGTGGAACGACGAAAGCCTGAATATCTTGAGCTACACCGATGCGCCGCACAACACCATCACCCCCATCCTGCGCCGCAAGGGCGAAAACTATGTATTCGATCTGGTGCTGCGCAACAACCGCACCACGGTGGAACACCCGATGGGCATTTTCCACCCGCATGCGGATCTGCACCACATCAAGATGGAAAACATCGGCCTGATCGAGGTCATGGGGTTGTTCATACTGCCCGGACGGCTCAAGAACGAGCTGCATGCGCTGGAGAGCATCATCACCGGCGCAGGAGAAATCCACGTTGATCCCGATACGCCGCTCTACAAGCACATCCCCTGGATCAACGCGCTGCGCAGCAAGACCACCATCACTCCCGATAACGCTGCGGAAGTACTCCGTCAGGGCGTAGCGGATAAATGTGCGCGCGTGCTGATGGACGCAGGCGTTTACAAGCAGAACGACGCCGGACGCAAGGGCTTCATCCGTTTCCTTTCTTCCGTGGGCTTTGCCCGCACTTGACCCTTTCAAAAGGTAAATCGTCGTGATTTAAGGGAATATCCCTTGGAAGAGGTTCCGGAAAATCCTGCGTAATTCCTCCCCTCTATGTCATCATCGCGTCTGCCGACCGGATGGCACTGGTTGCTTGTGCTGATTCTTCACTGACGGATGGATTATAAGGAGGGTTTTATCATGTTTCATGCCTCCACCTGCATCACTTCCGTAGCGCCTTCAGTAGCGCGCATTCTGGGCTTTGCCCCGCCGAAATGCGCCGGAGACGGCAATCCCGCGCTGGAGCAGCTGGCTGCAGATGCCTTTTCCGGCCGCAAAGCGGATCGTGCGCTGCTCTACAATCCCGACGCGATTGCGCACCACCTCTTTGCGCACTATACCGATCTGTTTCTGCCCGTGCTGCGGCACGCGCCGCTGGCTCTGCCGATGCAGTCGGTGATGCCTTCGGTCACGCCCGTGTGTTTCGCTTCGATGTACACCGGCGCTCTGCCGGATGTCCACGGCATTCAGGCGTATGTAAAGCCCGTGCTGACCTGCGATACGCTCTTTGACGCCGCAATCCGTGCAGGGCGCAAGCCCGCCATCGTTTCCACCTGCGGCGACAGCATCTCCAAGATCTTTCTCGATCGGCCGATGGACTATTTCCTCTATGACACGGTAGAGGAAGTCAATGCTCGCGCCGAGGCACTCATATGCGAGGATCAATACGACTTAATCGTGATTTACAACGGCAATTACGATGCAACAATGCATCGCTTCTCCCCGGAAGCGCCGGAGTCGCTGCAAGCGCTGCGGGACAACGCCGCGGCCTTCGACCGCTTTGCCCGGCTCGTCAAGCAGCACTGGACGCAGCATGACACGCTGCTTGCCTTTGCGCCCGACCACGGCTGTCACCCCATCGACGGCGGGCTGGGCAGTCATGGGCTGGATATGCCTGAGGATATGCTGATTCCGCACTTTTACGGCGCTGTGCCGCGCCATTGATTCTTGTATTCCAAAAGGACGCTCCAAAGTGCTTTGGAGCGTCCTTTTTATTTCACCACTTCGATGTGATAGCGGGGCTTGCCCGCGCTCTTTTTGCCGTATTCAATCGCCTGCGTAGGACAGTAGCTGATGCAGGCCATGCAGTGCGTGCAGTTGCCGCCCCAACGCGGTCTTCCTCCCGACAACGTGATGTTCTTCCGCGGACAGAGCCTCACACATGCGCCGCAGCCGGTGCATTTCTCTCCGGCGATAAACGCCTTGTCCTTGACGAACAACGGGTAGAACGCATCGTTCACCGCACCGCTGAGCATACGGTCGAGCAGCGTTGAGGGCTTTTCTTCCAAGCCCTCCCCTGCGGCAATACGCGCCGCTGTGCGGTCAATCACGGGATTTGCCGCCGCAACGATGCGCGCCGCTTCGTCCTTCTCCGGCGTGCCGAACATCGCCAGATAGTTCTCCGGCATCACGATCTGCGCCGTGCCTTTGTATATCCAGCCTTTTTCCGCACAAAGCTGCCGGTTATATCTCCCCGCCGCGCCGATTCCGTCGCCACAGTCCATCACAAACCAGGCTTCTTTCGTATCGGGGAACGGCGTTTTTATCAACCATTCCACCACAATGCGCGGAAGCCGCCAGGCATAGGTCGGCGCAACCACGATGAGAGAACCGTCCGCCTTCATCGGGCGCGTGTCCTTCTCCCGGATTTTGTCATTGATGCAATGTGCTTCATCGCCCATACGCTCCGCAATCCGCTGCGCAACATACCGGCTGTTGCCCGTGCCGGTGAAATAAAGGATCATGCTTTTTCTCCCTTATTTTTTCAGCTGCGAAGCCGCGTCCGCGTCGAGCAGGATCGTTGCATGGCGGTGCATTTGCAGAATCGAAGCGGGCACCATGGGATCGACGGGGCCTTCGATCATGCGGCGCACCGCGTCCGCTTTGCCAAGGCCGGTGGCCACGAGCACGATGTGCTGCGCCTGCATGATGGACGCGATGCCCATCGTCAGGGCATGGGTAGGCATCACCGCATTCTTATCAAAAAAGCGGCGGTTGTCATGCAGCGTCTGCTCCGAGAGCTTGACGCAATAGCTGTTGGTCGTAAAATGCGCCGCAGGTTCGTTAAAGCCGATGTGGCCGTTCGCGCCGAGTCCGAGCAGCTGCAAATCGATCTGTCCCGCTGCGGCAATCGCCGCGTCGTAATTGTGGCATTCCTCGTCCTTATCCTCCGCCAGGCCGTTGGGGATATGGATGTGATCCGCCGGGAGATTGATCTGCGAAAAGAGGTTTTCCTGCATGAACCGGCGATAGGAGCAGGGATGATCCGGCCCCAGGCCGACATATTCGTCCAGATTATAGGTCGTCACCTTGGAAAAATCAAGCACGCCGCGATGGCTCATGGCAATCAGCTCGCGATAAATGGGCAAGGGCGTGGAACCCGTAGCAAGGCCGAGCACGCAGCCCGGCTTATCTACCACCTGTCCCGCGATCAGCACCGCCGCTGCAATGGCCGCAAGATCCCCGTTGGGATAGACGCAAACGTTCATGATGTCACAGCTCCTCTTTTTTTATCTTTAATCATTTGTAAACTACAAATCGTTTCTTGACAGGATTTATACACATTCTTATCCCCGTCTTTTTCCACAATCCACAGGCAATATCCACAGCGAATCCCCGCTTTTCCACAGGCTTGTGCGGGAATTGTGGATAACCTGCCTTTCAGTCGCACACACTGTGTTATCCACATTTTCTGTGGATAACTTGTGCACAACTGGGGATCTTCGTTGGGAAAACGCAGTTTTTCTGTCAATTCTGTGGAAAAAGCCGCATTTTTCGGCTTTTTTTACTTGTGATACGGCTCCTTGGCCTGTATGCGGCAAGCGCGATAGAGCTGCTCGAGAAAGATCACGCGCATCATCTGATGTGGAAAAGTCAGTGCCGAAAAAGAGATTCGCTCGTTGGCCCGCGCATAGACCTCAGGCGACAAACCGAGTGATCCGCCGATGACAAACACCATGCGCCCTTTCAGCATCACCTTTTCCACATGCTCCGCAAAACCGACCGACGTATAGCTTTTGCCGTCAATCGCCAGCGCAATCACATAGTCGTCCGGGCGAATCTTGGCCAACAGCCGTTCCCCCTCGATGCGCAGCACCTGCGCATCCGCGCCTGGGCTGGCGTGCGCGGGTTCGGGAGCGTCCGGCACTTCGATCAGCTCCACCTGCCCGTAGCGGGTCAGGCGCTTCAAGTATTCCGCACAGGCATCCCTCCAGTATTTTTCCTTGAGTTTGCCTACGCAAAGCAGCGCCGCGCGCATCAGGCTCCACCTCCCCAAATGGAAATGGCGTTGACGATATAGCGGTAGAGAACGCAGGCCGCCGCCGGAAGCATCGGCAGCCAGGCCAGCGGAGAAGGCTTTTCCTCGCGCAGAATCGGCTCCTTTCGATGGCTGCGCGTCGCAGTCCACAGCAGCACAAAGAACAGTGCCGTCGCCGCGCCGAACATCACCATCATGAACCCGCCGCTCAGCGCCATGGTCAGCGGCTTCTGCGCAAACATCTGCATGCTGTCCATGCCGGTCACGCTTTGGGAAGCCGCTAGGATGTCGCGCGAGAAATACCCGATTACAACAGCTATGCCGTTCTGAATGAAATGCCAGACAATGGTATACCAAATTGAGCGGGTCAAATATGCTGCCAAACACAGCCCCATGCCCAGCAGCACATGGCTCGGCAGCGCAGCCAGCTGACCGTGCACCAAGCCGAACAGGCATCCGCCCAGCACAATGGCCGCTGCCGGGTGCATCCGTCGGTGCAGCGCAGGCTGCAATACGCCGCGAAAGAAAAATTCCTCGCAAAGCGCCGGCGTCAACGCAATCACCAGCAGCCCAAGGCCGAGCTGGGCTCCCGTTTCAGGCAGCGGCACCATCTGCGTCATGCTCTCGAAGCCCAACGCCTGAAGCAGCAGCATCCACAGCACCGTCACGCCGTTGATGCAGAAATATGCGCACACCGCCAGCGGAATCATCAGCAAAATGGCTGCCGTGGGCTTCTGCACCCAGGTTTCCTTCGCGCTCTCGCGTCCCCAGGGCGTGAGGAAAAAGAGCAGCGTCGGCAGCACAATCGTGCCGAATTCCACCAGCACCATGTACAGGCAATAGCCTGCACTGTACGGTTCCAGCTCCGCTTTACCCAGCAGCTGCGGCAGCACGATCAGCAGCAGCGCAATCAACGCATAAAGCGCATTGGTCATCAAAAATTTGCGGGATGATTGGGTCACAAACCTCACCTCGCCTCCATTATACTCCAAGCACGCCCCAATGTCGATTGCTTACTCCGCTGCCAGCCGCACCGAAATGTCTAAACTCTCCGCCCCGCGCAGCACACGCAGCGCCATTTTCTCCCCCACCCGATGGGCAAAAATCTGATACCGCAGATCAAGCAGTGTGCGGCAAGTTCTGCCGTCAGCGCTGAGCAGGATATCGCCTTCCCGAAGGCCCGCCCGCTCCGCCGGGCTGTTCGGTTCCACGCCGATGACGTAGAGTCCTGCCGTCATGGTGCTGTTTTCATCATAGAACCGCGCAATTTCGCTGTCAAAAAGATAAGCGCCGAGCTTCGGTGCGGTGAAGCTGCCTTCTGCAATAAAGTGCTGCAAAATGGGCTTTGCAATGTCGATGGGGATGGCAAAGCCGATGCCCGCAGCTTCTTCTACGCGCACAGTGATGATACCGATCACTTCGCCTTTGGCATTGAGCAGCGGCCCGCCGGAGTTGCCGGGATTGATCGCCGCGTCGGTCTGGATCAACTGTTCCAGAAAAGCTGTACTCCCCTCGGAGGGCACTTGCAGCGTCCGATCCACCGCGCTGACGATGCCGCGGGTGACGGTGTGCTGGAATTGCAGTACCAGCGGCGTACCGATGGCGATGACGCTCTCCCCCGCACGAACGCTTTCCACGCTGCCCAAGGCCGCACAGGCAAAGTTCCCTTCTGCCTTGATCACGGCAAGATCGAGCGCCTTGCTGCTCCAAACGGTGCGCGCGGATTGCTTTGCGCCGTCTGAAAAAATCAAAACCACCTCATTCCCCGCCGCAGCAACATGATGATTGGTCAGCACATAGCCGTCCGTCGTCACGAACACACCGGAGCCGATGCCCTGCTTTCCGTCCTGCACGTTGGCAATGCCCACCACGGCGGGGCTCAGGCGTTCCACCATGTCCGCCATTGTTTCTTCCCCCTGTATCGTCTGCGCCTGCTGCACAAGATGCGGCGTGTTTTCCGGTGCTGCCGGAGGTTTTGCGCACGCAAAAAGGACTGCCGTGCCGCAAAGTGCGGCCAGCAGCCCCAGTTTTTTCCAAGTTTTTCTCACAATGCCTCTCTCCTCGGGTCAGAATTTCTCTGTCACAGGGAGATCGGCTCCGCCGCATGGTCGGGAAAGGTCATGCGCAGCTCAACATCGCTGCCCACCTTTGCGCCGATGGTTTCCAATATGTGCGCCACGGTGGAATACGCCAGCTCCGGCACATTGTTTTCCTCGCTCAAATGGCCGAGGTAAACATGCCTTGTGCCGCAGTTGATCAGGTCGGTCAGCGCCATGCCGCAGGCGTCATTGGAAAGGTGCCCCTTATTGGAAAGGATGCGCCGCTTGAGCCTTTCCGGATACGATCCGTCGCGCAGCATCTGGATATCGTGATTGGCCTCCAGCAGCATCACGTCGGAGCCCTCCACCCAGGACAGGAGATCCTTCGTAGTATGCCCAAGGTCGGTCATGACCGATACCTTTTTGCCGCCACAGGTAAGCGAAAAGCCCGTCGGCTGCGCCGCATCGTGCGGAATCGAAAACGGCAGCACATTGACTTTGTCGATGTAAAAATCCGCATCCGGGTCGAACTCGCAGCGCTGGCGCGCGGGAATCTCTCCCACTTTATCCGCCATCGCCTCCCACGTGCCGTGGCTGGCATAGACCTCCATACCGTATTTCCGCGCCAGCACTCCCACGCCGCGGATGTGGTCGATGTGCTCATGCGTGACCAATATGGCGCGCACCATGCGCATATCAAAACCCTGACGGCGTACCGCTTCGTCCAGCGCCTTTCCGGTGCGCCCAGCGTCGATCAGCAGCAGCGTATCGTCAAAGGCCACCAGCTCGCTGTTCCCGGTTGATCCGCTGAACAGCGAGCAAAAGTCCAGATTCATGTTCTCTTCCTCATCTTACAGCTGTGGCAGGATGCTTTCCCAAACGCAGTCCAAAATGCCCTGCAAATTGAATTCCTCATGCGACGTGATGGCGATCACTGCATCCTGATCCGGGCATACAATGCAATATTGTCCGTTCTTGCCATCGCCGCGATACACGCCCTTCGGTGCGCACATCCAGAACTGGAAGCCGTAGCCCTGGCTCCAATCGGGCGTACCCTCGTTGTCGATCTGCTTGCGCGTAGCCAGCGCAAGATATTCCTCCGGCACAAGTCGCTTTCCCTCATACACGCCCTTATCCAGCAGCGTCTGGCCAAAGCGGCTGATCTCTTTCACATTCAGATGCAGTCCGCCGCCGCCCAGCGTAATTCCATCCGGGCTGGTGAACCACTGCGGATTGCGGATGCCCAGCGGCGTGAAGAGGCGCGGTTTCAGGTAATCCAACGCGGTCATGCCGCTTTGCTTCTGCAAAATGGCGGAGCACATAAACGTTGCGCCGGTATCGTAGGCAAACTGCGTACCGGGCTCAAAATCCATGGGATAGTTGAGGAAATAGTGAACCCAGTCGGTATCCTCCAGCGCATCGCGCTGATCGTCGAGCAAAATGCCCTTGCTGTGGCCGGGCGACATCGTCAAAAGATTGCGGATGGTCAGCTTTTCCTGCCAGGGCGTAGGCGAAGCGTCAAGCTTCTCCGGGAAGTAAGAGATCACTTGATCGTCCAACTTCATAAGTCCTTCGTCGATGGCAATACCCACTGCGCAGGATAGGAAGGATTTAGACAGCGAATGGATGTTGATCCGCTCATCCGTGCGCCAATAATGAGAAGCGATTTCCCTGTTGTGCTGCCGCACCACCGTGCCGTAAACCGTCAATCCGCGCTTTGCCAGACCGTCCACATACCCTTGAAGCTGCATATTGAAATCCCCCCATCATACTTTTTTTATCAAAATAATTATAAAACAAATCGTGTTCCGTTGCAAGCAACACAGGTGTTTTTTTGTTTCTCATCCGATTGACAAAGCATAAATGAGAACGGTAAAATAATATTAGAATGTCCCCGCGGGGACATAATTCCTCAAAAGGAGTGATTTCACAGAATGACAAAAAAAGATTTTGACGTGATCTCCTTCGGGGAGATCATGCTGCGACTTTCCCCCCCTTCCAACGAACGCATCGTACGCGGCGAAGTGTTTCACAAATGCGCGGGCGGTTCCGAACTGAACGTCGCCTCGGGCGTGTCCCTGCTGGGGCTGCGCACCGGCATCATCTCCAAGCTCCCCGATAACGAACTGGGCACTTACATCAAGAACCATGTCCGCTTCCAGGGTGTATCGGATGACTATCTGGTTTACGATACCTCGCCTACAGCGCGCTTGGGCGTTTATTACTACGAAAGCGGCGCTTCTCCCCGCAAGCCCGCCATCATCTACGACCGGCGCTATTCTTCGATCAACACCATCTCCATTGACGAAGTTCCCGATTCCGTCTACACCAGCACGCGCGTGTTCCACACCAGCGGCATCACGCTGGCGCTTTCTGAGGACACCCGTTCCGTTGCGCTGGAGATGATCAAGCGCTTCAAGGCGGGCGGCGCACAAATTTCCTTTGACGTCAACTATCGCGCCAACCTTTGGAGCGAGGAGGAGGCCTACAACACCATCACTTCGATTCTTCCCTATGTGGACATTCTGTTCATCTCCGAGGAGACGAGCCGCCGCATGTTCCGCAAGACGGGCGACCTGCGCGACATCATGAAGAGCTACTGTACGGAGTATGGCGTGGACTATGTTGCCACGACGCAGCGCACCGTCATCAGCCCCAAGCAGCACACCTTCGGCTCCATTCTTTATTGCAGCAAGGACGACGCTTTCTTCACTGAGCCGCCCTATGAAAACATCGACGTGGTGGACCGCATCGGCTCCGGCGACGCCTATGTTGCAGGCGTGCTGTTCGGTCTGCTGCAATACGGCGACCCGCAGCGCGCGCTGGAGTTCGGCGATGCAACCAGCTCGGTCAAGAACACCATCCCCGGTGACCTTCCCTCTTCCGATTTCGACGAGGTGACTTCGATCATCCGCAGCCATCATTCCACCGGCCCGCAGAGCGAGCTGAACCGCTGATTTTTCTTTCCGAAAGAAGGCTGATTTCATGGGCTACATTATGCGTCTTCGCAAAAAGATCGGTCACGAGGAACTGTTGACGGCGGGCACAGGCGTTTTCCCCGTTCGGGGTGGAAAAGTGCTGCTTCAGCGCCGTGCCGACAACGGCCTTTGGACGATGCACGGCGGTGCGATTGAGATCGGCGAAGTGCCGGAAGATGCCGCCAAGCGCGAATTTTTTGAGGAAACCGGCCTGCGTGCCAATGCGCTGGAGCTGATCGGCGTGTTTTCCGGTCCGGATACGCGCTATACCTATCCCAACGGGGACAAAGTGTTCATCGTGGGGATTTTCTACCTCTGCACGGATTTCTCCGGTGAGGTCAACATCGACCCCAACGAAGTTCGAGAACTGAAATGGTTTCCGCTGGGTTCGCTGCCCGCGGTTGAAGAAATCAGCCCGCCTGACCGGCGCGTGTTTGCCGCTTTTTCGGAATTCATGAAAAATCGCATCTGACAAAATGCCGCCCGCTGTTTCTCGCGGACGGCATTCTTTTCGAGCAAAAAAGGAGCACTCCGATCGGAATGCTCCTTTGATTTTGTTCAGCGATTACTCGATGACCTTAACGACAACACCGGAACCGACGGTACGGCCGCCTTCACGGATAGCGAAGCGGAGGCCTTCCTCGATAGCGATGGGGTTGATCAGAGTGATCTCCATATCGACGTGGTCGCCGGGCATGACCATCTCAATGCCCTCGGGCAGCTTGATGTCGCCGGTGATGTCGGTCGTACGGAAGTAGAACTGGGGACGGTAGCCGTTGAAGAAAGGGGTGTGACGGCCGCCCTCATCCTTCGTCAGCACGTAAACGCGGCCGATGAAGTGGGTGTGGGGATGAATGGTGCCGGGCTTGGCCAGAACCTGGCCGCGCTCGACTTCGTTGCGCTGAATACCACGCAGCAGAGCGCCGATGTTATCACCGGTCTGAGCCTGATCCAGCAGCTTGCGGAACATCTCGACACCGGTAACGACGGTGGAGCGGGGCTTGTCCATCAGGCCGACGATTTCGACGGTATCCTGAACCTTAACGGTACCGCGCTCAACACGGCCGGTAGCGACGGTGCCGCGGCCGGTGATGGAGAACACGTCCTCAACAGGCATCAGGAAGGGCTTGTCGATGTCGCGCTCGGGAGTGGGGATGTAGTTGTCAACCGCATCCATCAGCTCATAGATGCACTTGCACTTGGGCTCATGCTCGCAGTCGGTGCCGCCGTTGACGACATACTCCAGCGCTTCCAGAGCGGAACCGCGGATGATCGGAATCTCGTCGCCGGGGAAATCGTAGGAAGACAGCAGATCGCGGACTTCCATCTCGACCAGCTCGAGCAGCTCCTCGTCATCGACCATGTCGCACTTGTTCAGGAACACGACGATGTAAGGAACGCCAACCTGACGGGCGAGCAGGATGTGCTCACGGGTCTGGGGCATGGGGCCATCGGCAGCGGAGACAACCAGGATAGCACCGTCCATCTGCGCAGCGCCGGTGATCATGTTCTTAACATAGTCGGCGTGGCCGGGGCAGTCAACGTGAGCATAGTGACGCTTTTCGGTCTCATACTCAACGTGAGCGGTGTTGATGGTGATTCCGCGGGCCTTCTCTTCGGGCGCCTTATCGATTTCGTCGTAGCGCATCGCGGTGGCTTCGCCCTTCTGAGACAGCACCATGGTGATGGCGGCGGTCAGAGTGGTCTTGCCGTGGTCAACGTGGCCAATGGTACCAATGTTAACGTGAGGCTTGGTGCGTTCAAACTTAGCCTTAGCCATTGTAAAAACCCTCCGTTTACGGATTAGTTTGATGCGCACGCCCTGCGGGATTGCTCCCGCAGGCACGAACGCCTAAATTTTAATTACTTCTTGCCGAGAACCTTCTCCGCAATGTTCTTGGGCACCTGCTCATAGCAGTCGAACTGCATGGTGTAGTTGCCGCGGCCCTGCGTGGTGGAACGCAGCGCAGTCGCGTAACCAAACATCTCCGCCAGAGGCACGATCGCGTCGATGACCTGAGAGCCGTGACGGTTCTCCATGCCCTCGATACGGCCGCGGCGGGCGTTGATGTCGCCGATGACGTCACCCATGTAATCCTCGGGAACGACGACTTCGACCTTCATCATGGGCTCCAGCAGAGCGGGAGCGCCCTTGGCCATAGCGTCCTTGAACGCCATAGAACCGGCGATCTTAAAGGCCATTTCAGAGGAGTCGACATCGTGGTAAGAACCGTCGATGACGCGCGCCTTGAAGTCCATGACCTCATAACCGCCCAGGATACCGTTCTTCGCGGCTTCCTGAATACCCTGGTTGATAGGCTCGATGAATTCCTTCGGGATGGAACCACCAACGGTGGCGTTCTCGAAGACATAACCCGCGCCGGGCTCCAGGGGAGTGAACTCCACGATACAATGACCGTACTGACCGTGACCACCGCTCTGGCGGACGAAGCGGCCTTCCGCACGCGGGACAACCTTGGTGATGGCCTCGCGGTAGGAAACCTGGGGCGCACCGACGGAAGCTTCCACCTTGAACTCGCGCTTGATACGGTCCACGATGATTTCCAGGTGCAACTCGCCCATGCCGGCGATGATGGTCTGACCAGTTTCCTGATCAGTGTAGGTCTTGAAGGTCGGGTCTTCTTCAGCCAGACGCAGCAGCGCCATGGTGAGCTTTTCCTGACCAGCCTTGGTCTTGGGCTCGATGGCAACGCGGATAACGGGCTCCGGGAAGACCATGGACTCCAGCACAACGGGATGATCCTCATCGCAGAGGGTATCACCGGTGGTGGTGTCCTTCAGGCCAACGGCCGCCGCGATATCGCCCGCGTAGACCTTTTCGATCTCTTCGCGGTGATTGGCGTGCATCTGAAGGATGCGGCCGAAGCGCTCGCGCTTGCCCTTGGTGGAGTTGAAAACGTAGGTGCCGGCTTCACGGGTACCGGAGTACACGCGGAAGAACGCCAGCTTACCGACGAAGGGATCCGCCATGATCTTGAAGGCCAGCGCCGCAAAGGGCTCTTCATCCGAAGAGGGACGGCTGGTCTCCTCATCCGTGCCGGGCACCGTACCCTTGATCGGGGGGATGTCGACAGGAGAGGGCATGTAGTCAACGATGGCGTCCAGCAGCTTCTGCACGCCCTTGTTGCGGTAAGAAGTACCGCACAGGACGGGAACGAACTTATTGGCGATGGTGCCCTTGCGGATAGCGGCCTTGATCTCGTCGATCGTCAGCTCACCGCCGTCGAGGTACTTCTCCATCAGATCGTCATCCAGCTCGGCGACCTTCTCCATCAGCTCCGCACGATACATCTCGACCTGTTCGGCCATATCCTCGGGGATGGGCTCGTCCTCCATGTGGGTGCCAAGATCGTCGGTGTAGATGTAGGCCTTGTTCTCAACAAGGTCCACCAGGCCGACGAAATCGGACTCATTGCCGATGGGCAGCTGGATCGGCACCGCGTTGCAGTGCAGACGATCGTGCATCATGTCCAGGACGTTGTAGAAGTCCGCGCCCATGATGTCCATCTTGTTGACATAGGCCATGCGCGGAACGCCGTAGTTGTCCGCCTGATGCCAGACGGTTTCAGACTGAGGCTCAACGCCGCCCTTTGCGCAGAACACGCAGACAGCGCCGTCCAGCACGCGCAGGGAACGCTCAACTTCAACCGTAAAGTCGACGTGCCCGGGAGTGTCGATGATGTTGATACGCTTGCCCTTCCAGTGGCAGGTGGTAGCAGCGGACGTGATGGTGATGCCGCGCTCCTGCTCCTGAGCCATCCAGTCCATGGTCGCCGTGCCGTCGTGCGTTTCACCGATCTTGCGGTTCACACCCGTGTAGAACAGGATGCGCTCCGTGGTGGTCGTCTTACCGGCGTCGATATGCGCCATGATACCGATGTTTCTGGTATTTTCCAAAGAATACTCTCTGTTAGACACAGTCGTATATCCTCCTTTCGGCTTTCATTGAGCTGCCCTGCCATTGAATGCAAAGCAGTCAAGATATTTAGACATAGGCTATTACCAACGATAGTGCGCGAACGCCTTGTTGGCCTCAGCCATCTTGTGCATGTCTTCCTTGCGCTTGACAGCAGCGCCGGTGTTGTTGGATGCATCGATGATCTCGTTGCAAAGACGCTCTGCCTGGGTCTTCTCGCCGCGCTTGCGGGAGAACTCGACCAGCCAACGCAGCGCCAGGGTCTGACGGCGCTCCGGGCGGATCTCGATCGGGACCTGGTAAGTCGCACCGCCAACGCGGCGAGCCTTGACTTCCAGCACGGGCATGATATTGTTCATGGCCGCTTCAAAAACTTCGGTCGCTTCCTTGCCGGTCTTTTCGGCGACGGCGGCGAAGGCTTCGTAGCAAACCTTCTGCGCGGTGCCGCGCTTGCCGTCATACATGACCTGATTGATCAGCTTGGTAACGACGGTGCTGCCGTAGATCGGGTCGGCCAGCACTTCACGCTTCGGTATAAAACCACGTCTGGGCATGGTATTCCCTCCTAACTTTCTACGCTTTTTGCTCGATAAAGTATACGGTGACAGTGAAAAAGCACGCAAGCATATTTGCCTTTCGACCCGCAGACGGGGTTAGCGCCGGCAGGACCCAAAGCGGTCGGCTCAGCATTTCCGCGCCGATCCTTCGCCGTTCCAAAGCGAGAGAGGACGGACCTTTCGGTCACAGCTTCAGGCTATGCTCTTTTGTACCTTTGGATTAGGCCGTCTTACTTCTTCGGGCGTTTTGCGCCGTAGAGGGACCGAGCCTGCATACGCTTGGCAACACCGGCTGCGTCGAGCGTACCTCTGATGATGTGGTAACGCACACCAGGGAGGTCACGAACCTTACCGCCGCGGATGAGCACGACGGAGTGTTCCTGCAGATTGTGGCCGATGCCGGGGATGTAAGCAGTACCTTCGGTACCGTTGGTCAGACGAACACGCGCAATTTTACGCATTGCGGAGTTAGGCTTCTTGGGGGTAAGCGTCTTGACCGACAGGCATACGCCGCGCTTCTGCGGGCAGCTCTGCAAAATCGGGGACTTGGACTTATAAGTTTTGTTCTCCCGACCCTTGCGAATCAACTGATTAATCGTGGGCACGGAAGCACCTCCTTCCAAAACTTCTGATAATCTATCCAAAAAGCGCCGCAACCCTATGGCACTTTCTGAAACAACATAAAATCACAGCGCTTATTCGGCCTCCCGAAGGAGCCCCGCGGCGGCGCTGCCCACCGCGATGCCGCACATATCGCCGAGTTTTTCCATGGTTTCGACCGTCACGATCTCCACCCGGTTGCCCTCGGCCAGCGCGGTTAGTTTTTCCGTGATTTCCCTCTGCGCATCCTTGGCGACGTACAGCACGGAAATCTCGTCAGAAGCAAGCTTCTTGAGCAGCTGTCTGGTACCGACGACCCGACATCGGCCGTCCGTCAGATCGGCATTCATACTTCTTTTGACCTCCAAATTCGCATAAAAAGGCGCAATGAGCAGACGAACACCATCATGTATTTTAGCATCCGGCATTTTTTCTGTCAATGCTTTCATGGAAACTTAATCGTAAATCTGCTGAAATCCGTTAAGTTTCCTCCGGTGCTTTAAGCAAAACCTCTCCGCGGCGCAGGTCCTGCCGCGGAGAGGATGCTTTCAGCTCATTTCAGCCCTGTTTTCAGTCCGTAATGTTCTCGCGGATCTCCAGGTTGTGGTAGCGCTTCATGCCTGTGCCGGCAGGAATCAGCTTACCGATCAGCACGTTCTCCTTCAGGCCGATCAGCGGATCGACCTTGCCCTTGATGGCGGCCTCGGTCAGCACACGCGTGGTCTCCTGGAAGGAGGCTGCGGACAGGAAGCTCTCGGTCGCCAGCGATGCTTTGGTGATACCCAGCAGCACGCGCTTGGCCACGGCGGGCTGACCGCCGTTTTTGACGACCTCGTCGTTCTCGCGCTCGAACTGGAAGATATCGACCAGGCTGCCGGGCAGCATGTCGGTATCGCCGTTTTCCTCGATGCGCACCTTGCGCAGCATCTGACGGACGATGACCTCGATGTGCTTATCGCAAATGTCAACGCCCTGCATACGGTAAGCAGAGAGCACTTCCAGCGTGATGTACGCCTGCACACCCTTGACGCCCTTGATCTTGAGGATGTCGTGGGGGTTGACCGAACCCTCGATCAGCGGATCTCCCGCCGCCACGCGCTGACCCTCGGTAACGGTCAGACGTGCGCCGTAATTGATCGGATAGGTCACGGACTCGCCGTCATCGCTGGTGACGGTGACTTCGCGCTTGTTCTTATTCTGACCCAGGTGGCACACGCCGCCGATCTCCGTGATAATGGCCATGCCCTTGGGTTTGCGGGCCTCGAACAGCTCTTCAACGCGGGGAAGACCCTGCGTGATATCCGCTGCCTGCGCAACGCCGCCCGTGTGGAAGGTACGCATGGTCAGCTGGGTACCGGGCTCGCCGATGGACTGGGCGGCCACGATGCCAACGGCCTCGCCGATATCGACGGGTTCGCCGGTGGCCATGTTCGCGCCGTAGCACTTGGCGCAGACGCCGGTTTCGTTGCGGCAGGTCAGTACCGTGCGGATGGTGACCTTCTTCACGCCTGCCTCGACAATCTTCTTGGCCAGTTTGTAGTCGATGGCCTGATTGACGTCGCAGAGCAGCTCATGCGTTTCGGGATGATAGACCGGCTCCGCCGCCACGCGGCCGTTGATGCGGTCTTCGAGGGTTTCGATGACCTGGCCGTTGGAGACGATATCGGTCACTTCCATGCCGCGGACGCGCTCGCCGCGGGAAGCAAAGCAGTCCTCCTCACGCACGACGACGTCCTGCGAAACATCGACCAGACGGCGGGTGAGGTAACCGGAGTTCGCGGTCTTCAGAGCGGTATCGGCCAGGCCCTTACGAGCGCCGTGAGAGGAGGTAAAGAACTCCAACACGGTCAGGCCCTCGCGGAAGTTCGCGCGGATAGGCAGCTCGATGATGTGGCCGGACGGGTCAGCCATCAGGCCGCGCATGCCGGCCAGCTGACGGATCTGGTTGATAGAACCGCGGGCGCCGGAGTTCGCCATCATGGTGATGGGGTTGAAGGTATCCAGGGACGCCTTCAGTGCGTCGGTGACCTTGTTGGTGGTTTCGTCCCACACGCCGATGACGCGCTTATAGCGCTCCTCATCGGAGAGCAGACCGTCTTCAAACGCGCCCTGGATCTCCTTGATCTCTTCCTCCGCCTCGTGCAGCAGCTGCGGCTTTTCCTTCGGAACCACAACGTCGGACACCGCAACGGTGACCGCGCCGATAGTGGAATATTTGAAGCCCAGCGCTTTGATGCGATCCGCCATGGCGGAGCACTCCGTCACGCCGTTGACGCGGTAGCAGTTGTGGATGATCTTGCCCAGCAGCTTTTTATCAGCCACCTGATTGATCTCCAGCTTGAACTCATCGTCATCGGTTTCGCGCTTGACAAAACCGAGGTTCTGGGGGATGGCGTCATTGAAGATCAGGCGACCGATCGAAGTTTCGATGACCTTGCGCTTCTTTTCCCCCGTGCTGGGCATCGTGCGCTCGATACGCACCTTAATGCGCGCCTGCAGCGCGATTTCGCCCAGCTGATACGCCATCAGCGCTTCGTCCTGATCCATAAAGGCGCGGCCGTCGCCCTTGAATGCCTTGGGATGATTCTTGTCCTGGTCGCCCATGATGGTCAGGTAGTACGCACCGATAACCATATCCTGAGAGGGCGAAACAACGGGCTTACCGTCCTGCGGCTTCAGGATATTGTTGGCCGCCAGCATCAGGAAGCGGGCCTCAGCCTGCGCCTCCATAGAGAGCGGCAGATGGATTGCCATCTGGTCGCCGTCAAAGTCCGCATTGTATGCGGTGCAGGCCAACGGATGGAGCTTGAGCGCCTTGCCCTCAACCAGCACGGGCTCGAAGGCCTGAATGGACAGGCGGTGCAGCGTGGGCGCGCGGTTGAGCAGCACGGGATGGTCGTGAATCACGTCTTCCAGTACATCCCAAACCTCGGGCTTGATGCGCTCGACGATGCGCTTGGCCGCCTTGATGTTGGGGGCGTAGCCTGCGGAGATCAGCTTCTTCATGACGAAGGGCTTGAACAGCTCCAGCGCCATCGTCTTGGGCAGACCGCACTGATACATCTTCAGGTCGGGGCCGACGACGATAACGGAACGGCCGGAATAGTCGACACGCTTACCCAGCAGGTTCTGGCGGAAGCGTCCCTGCTTACCTCTGAGCAGGTCGGAAAGCGACTTGAGCGCGCGGTTGCCGGGGCCGGTGACGGGGCGGCCTCTGCGGCCGTTGTCGATCAGGGCGTCGACGGCTTCCTGGAGCATACGCTTTTCGTTGCGCACGATGATATCGGGCGCCCCCAGCTCCAGCAGGCGCTTGAGTCGGTTGTTGCGGTTGATGACGCGGCGGTACAGGTCGTTCAGGTCACTGGTGGCGAAGCGGCCGCCGTCCAGCTGCACCATGGGGCGCAGTTCCGGGGGAATGACGGGAACGGCATCCATAATCATCCAGGAGGGATGGTTGCCGCTCTTGCGGAAGGATTCGACCACTTCCAGGCGCTTGACCGCCTTGACGCGCTTCTGGCCGGAAGCATCCTTGAGCTCGTTGCGCAGCTCCTGGCTCATCTGATCCAGATCCAGCTCCAGCAACAGCTCCTTGATGGCCTCGCCGCCCATCTTGGCGATAAAGGTCTGGTTGGTGCCGTCGATCACGGGCAGGTCGCGGTTATCGTCCACGGCCTTGCGGTACTCGGTCTCGGTCAGCAGCTGCTTGCGGGCCAGGTTGGTGGCGCCGGGGTTGAGCACGATGTAGGCCGCGAAATAGAGCACCTTTTCCAGCGAACGGGGCGGGATATCCAGCAGCAGCGCCATCTTGGAAGGAATGGCGCGGAAATACCAGATGTGGGAAACAGGCGCGGCCAGCTCGATATGGCCCATGCGCTCACGGCGCACCTTGGCGCGGGTGACTTCAACGCCGCACTTGTCGCAGACAATACCCTTGTAGCGCACGCGCTTGTATTTGCCGCAGTGGCACTCCCAGTCCTTGGTCGGCCCAAAGATGCGTTCGCAGAACAGGCCGTCCTTTTCGGGCTTGAGGGTGCGGTAATTGATGGTTTCGGGCTTTTTGACTTCACCTCTGGACCACTCGCGGATCTTCTCCGGAGACGCCAGACCGATCTTTATCGAATCAAAGTTGTTCAGTTCAAACAAAGAGGTCCTCTCCCTTCATTTCGTCCTATCACATGACAAGAAACCATGCGCGGGCGGGAAAAGGGCTCCCGCCGCGCGGACGTTTGTTTCTTAAAGGTCATCGTCATCAAGCAATCCAAAGTCGCCGAAATCGTCCGAAAGGATCTCCTCGAAGTTATCGTCGTCCATATCCAGCTTGTCGTCCTCGTCCACCTCGATGATCTCGTCGCCGTCATCCTCGCCGGAGGGCTCTCCTTCGGTGGATTCACCGGCCAGCGCCTCTCTGCGGTCGTCCACAGCAGGCTGACCCATATCGACGTCGTCGTCATCGCTCAGCTCGCGCAGCTCGATCTCTTCCTGACCGTCGGTCAGCACGCGGATATCGAGTGCCAGGGCCTGCAATTCCTTAATCAGAACCTTGAAGGACTCCGGCACGCCGGGCTCTGGGATGTTCTCGCCCTTGGTGATGGCCTCGTAGGTTTTGACGCGGCCGACGACATCGTCGGACTTGACCGTCAGGATCTCCTGCAGGGTGTGCGCCGCGCCGTAAGCTTCCAGCGCCCAGACTTCCATTTCACCGAAGCGCTGACCGCCGAACTGCGCCTTACCGCCCAGAGGCTGCTGCGTGACCAGCGAGTACGGGCCGGTGGAGCGGGCGTGAATCTTATCGTCAACCAGATGGTGGAGCTTGAGCATGTACATATAGCCGACGGTAACGCGGTTCTCGAAGGGTTCGCCGGTGCGGCCGTCGTAGACCTGCGTCTTACCGTCTCTCGGCAGACCCGCCATCTCCAGGCAATTCTGAATGTCTTCTTCGTTTGCGCCGTCGAATACCGGGGTGGCGATGCGCCAGCCCAGCGCCATGGCGGCGTAGCCCAGGTGCGTTTCCAGAACCTGACCGATGTTCATACGGGAGGGAACGCCCAGCGGGTTCAGCACGATCTGAAGCGGCGTGCCGTCGGGCAGGAAAGGCATATCCTCTTCCGGCAGAATGCGGGAGATAACACCCTTATTGCCGTGGCGGCCGGCCATCTTATCGCCGACGGAGATCTTTCTCTTCTGGGCGATGTAGACGCGCACCAGCATGTTGACGCCGGCGGCCAGCTCGTCCTTGTTCTCGCGGGTGAACACCTTCACGTCCACGATGGTGCCGTATTCGCCGTGCGGCACGCGCAGGGAGGTATCACGCACCTCGCGCGCCTTTTCGCCGAAGATGGCGCGCAGCAGGCGCTCTTCCGCGGTCAGCTCGGTCTCGCCCTTGGGCGTCACCTTACCCACCAGAATGTCGCCCGATCGAACCTCGGCGCCGATGCGGATGATGCCGCGGTCGTCCAGGTCGCGCAGCGCGTCCTCGCCGACGTTGGGGATATCCGCGGTGATTTCCTCCGGCCCGAGCTTGGTTTCTCTGGCCTCGGTTTCATATTCCTCCATGTGAATGGAGGTCAGGATGTCGTCCTTGACCATCTTTTCGGAGATCAGGATAGCATCCTCGTAATTGTAGCCCTCCCAGGTCATAAAGGCCATCAGCACGTTCTTGCCCAGCGCGATTTCGCCCTGGTCGGTGGACTGGCCGTCCGCAATGACCTGCCCCTTCTTGACGCGCTCTCTCGCCGAAACGATGGGGCGCTGGTTGATGCAGGTGGACTGGTTGGAGCGAGTGAACTTGATCAGCTTGTGCGTATCGCGCACGCCGTCGTCACCCAGCAGCACGATCTGGTCGGCAGAGACCTTCTCGATGATGCCGTCGCGGCGGGCGAGGATGCACACGCCGGAGTCGCAGGCGGCACGGTATTCGATGCCGGTGGCCACGACGGGGGCGTCGGTGGTCAGCAGCGGAACCGCCTGGCGCTGCATGTTTGCGCCCATCAGGGCGCGGTTGGCGTCATCGTTTTCCAGGAACGGAATCATGGCCGAAGCCACGGAGACCAGCTGCTGGGGGCTGACGTCCATATAGTCGATCTGGTTGCGGTCGATTTCAACCGTATCCTCGCGGCTTCGCGCAGTAACGCGCTCGCGCACGAACCAGTGGTTCTCATCCAGCGGCTCGTTGGCCTGGGTGATGATGTAATCCTCTTCTTCGTCCGCGGTCATATAGCGCACTTCGTTGGTCACGCGCTTGTTGACCTGATCCACGCGGCGGTAGGGCGCCTCGATGAAGCCATAGCGGTTGATGCGGGAATAGGTCGCCAGTGCGCCGATCAGACCGATGTTGGGTCCTTCAGGCGTCTCAATGGGGCACAGACGGGAATAGTGCGAGTGGTGAACGTCGCGGACATCCATCGACGCGCGGTCACGGTTCAGACCGCCGGGGCCCAGGGCGGAGGTACGGCGCTTGTTGTTCAGTTCGGCCAGCGGGTTGGGCTGATCGAGGAACTGAGACAGCTGGGAGGAGCCGAAGAACTCCTTGATCGCCGCGGAAACCGGGCGGGTGTTGATCAGGGACTGGGGCGTGACGTTGTCCGCCTCGGTGATGGCCATGCGCTCGCGCACGGTGCGCTCCAGGCGCGCCAGACCGATGCGGATCTGGTTCTGCAGCAGCTCGCCCACGGAGCGCAGGCGGCGGTTGCCCAGATGGTCGATATCGTCAATGCGGCCGATGCCGTAGTTCAGGCCGATGCAGTAGCTCATGGACGCCACAATGTCGTCCACAACGATGTGCTTGGGCACCAGGTTGCTGATGTTGAGGCGGATGGCCTCCTTCAGCGACTCCTCATCGGGATTTTCCTCGATCAGGCGCTTGAGGGTGGGAACGTGCACCTTTTCGGTAATGCCCACGCCGGCGGGATCGAAATTCAGGAAGGCGGAAGCGTCGGCAAAATTGTTGCCGATGACCTTGATGTCGAAGCTGCCGCGCTCGTTTTCGGTGTGCAGCACCACGCAGTTGACGCCCGCCCGCTGAATCTGATCGGCCAGCTCGCGGGAAATCGTCTCGCCCGCGGCAGCCAGAATCTCGCCGGTCTCGGGATGCACGACGTTCTCTGCCGCGATGCCGCCCGCGATGCGCGCGGAAAGCGCCAGCTTCTTGTTGAACTTATAGCGACCGACCTTGGCCAGATCGTATCTCTTGGGATCGAACAGCAGACCGCTGATCAGGGTATTGGCGCTGTCGACTGTCGGGGGCTCGCCGGGACGCAGCTTTTTATAGATCTCGAGCAGACCGGCTTCCACGCTCTTGGTGGTATCGCGCTCCAACGTCGCCTGCAGGTGCTCTTCCGTGCCCAGCAGGTCGGTGATTTCGTTGTCGGTGCCGTAGCCGATGGCGCGCAGCAGTACGGTCATGGGCAGCTTGCGCGTGCGGTCGATGCGCACCCACATCACATCGTTGGAATCGGTTTCGTATTCCAGCCAGGCGCCGCGGCCGGGGATGACGGTGGTGGCATAGAGCGGCTTGCCGGTCTTATCGATGGTCTTGGCGTAGTAAACGCCGGGGGAACGAACCAGCTGGGAGACAATGACACGTTCCGCGCCGTTGATGATGAAGGTACCCGAATCGGTCATCTTCGGCAGTTCGGCCATGAAGATGCCCTTTTCTTCCTCGCCGGGCATCTGCACGGTCCACTCGCCGGTCTCCTTGTTGAGGAGCTTGGCGTGAACGTAGAGCCTTCCGGCGTAGGTATAGTCGCGCTCCTTGCACTTTTCTTCGGTATACGTCGGCTCCTCAAACTTGAAGCCTTCGAAATACAGGGCGTATTTGTCTGAGAAGTCGGTAATGGGAGAAATGTCCTTGAGCACCTCAAGGAGATCTTCGTTCAGAAAACGCGCGTAGGAATTCTTCTGAACCTCGATCAGATTGGGCATTTCCAGGACTTCTTCGATCTTGGAAAAACTCATTCTTGTGCGCTTTCCCATCTGTACCGCATGGACCATGTAAGCACTCACCTCTCCTAAAGATTCTAAGCGGGGAGAAAATCATGACCCGGCCCGAAGAAGAGGGCCGAAGGTCTAATCCACCATACACGTTTATACATTTTCCGCGCCGCCCGTAAAAAAGCATTGCATTTCCCGTAGAAACGTTGTACAATACTGCATAGAGGCTGTGAAGTGGGCACACCCGTGCGCTCTTCCGCATTATGCAGAATATAATTGTAACACGCCGCCCAACCATCGTCAATTGACGTATGGCCTTTTTTTTACCCATTTTGTCCGTTGTTTTGTAAACAATCGGAAAACTTGCTTGACAAGCAGCTGTTTTTTGTGATATGCGTGCAATTTCTTCGTTAAATTTTCATTAACACGTATATCCGTTCGTCTAATAAGGATTTTCGGGAGGTTTTGATTGCCATGAAAGCCGTTCTCTCTTTTGTCCGCCGGGAGGCCGTGCTGTGCATCGCGCTGGCATGCGCCGCGGCGTCCTGCTTTTTTGTTCCGCCCTCGGCTGAATATCTTTCGTATATCGATGCAAGGGTGCTGGCGCTGCTGTTCTGCCTGATCGCGGCGGTGGCGGGGCTTTCCAAAGCGGGGCTGATGCGCAGGCTCTCTTCCGCCCTGCTCGCCCGTGCAAAAGACGGAAGGCATCTGGCGCTTTTGCTGAGCCTGAGCTGCTTTTTTCTTGCCATGTTTGTGACCAATGACGTATCGCTGATCACCTTTGTACCGCTGACGGTGATGATTCTTCAGCAGGCGGGGCTTGCGGATCTGATGATCCCCGTCGTCACGCTGGAGACCATCGCGGCCAACCTGGGCAGCGCGCTGACGCCGGTGGGCAATCCGCAGAATCTTTATCTCTACACGGCCTATTCCCTATCGCCCGGCGTGTTCTTCTCGATCACTGTGCCGCTTTGCGCTGTTTCGCTGTTTTTGCTGCTGCTCTTCCTGCTGACGATTCCCCGCAAACCCTTCGCCGTTTCCACCGCCGACGCGCAGGAATACAGTCCGCTCCATGGGCGGGAGCTCGTGCTGCACGGCGTGCTGTTTGTGCTGTGCCTTCTGGCCGTGTTTTCCGTGCTGTCGTGGCAAATACTGCTCGGCGTGGTGCTGGCGGCTCTGCTGCTGTTTGACCGCGAAATTTTCCGGCGCGTGGATTACGCGCTGCTGCTGACCTTTGTCTGCTTTTTCATCTTCTCCGGCAACCTCAGCCGCATCCCCGCCGTGCGGGAACTGCTGACCAATCTAATGGAAAAAAGCGCCTTCTTCGCCTCGCTCCTGTCCAGCCAGATCATCAGCAACGTACCCGCGGCGCTTTTACTGCGTCCCTTCACCGATAACGCCGCTGCGATGATTCTGGGCACGGATGTCGGCGGGCTGGGCACGCTGGTGGCGTCGCTCGCTTCACTGATTTCCTATAAAGCGTACCTCCGTGCAGAAGGCGCAAACGGCGGGCGCTATCTTGCTTATTTCACTGTGGTCAACCTTTTGTTCCTGCTGCCGCTGATTGCGCTGTCGCTCCTCCTGCTGCGCGGTTGACAGGCGATACAAGGACGGCTATATTCTTCTATCTCTCGCCGGAAATGCTTTGCTGGATGAGACGGCAGCTGAAATGCCGTCGTCTTATCCGGCTTTTTCTTTTTCTCACCCGTTTTTTCCCGCAGCCTCATGACAAGAGGTTGCGGCACGGAAGATCGATCCTGCTTTGAAAAACTTTTTTGTCTCCCTTTGGCGTCCAAAAACCTGGGGCGTCTTTCTTTCATCTAACAGTTGACCGGTCAAGAAAACGCAAAGGAGGCGCGGAGTTCCGAAATGAGCGACGAAGAATTTTCACAGCGCATCACCGCCATGACGCAAACGCTCTTCCGCGTATGCTACGCGCAGCTGCGCCAGCCCTGCGACCGTGAGGATGCGGTACAGGAAACGCTGCGCAAGTGCTGGCAAAAACGCGGTCAGCTGCGGGACGAGCGCTATCTGCAAACCTGGGTGGTGCGCGTGCTGCTCAACGAGTGCCACAGCATTCAGCGGCGCAGCGCCCGTGTTCAGCCCGCCGAGCAGTTGCCCGAACGCGCCGTCTCCCCTCAGCCCATGGGGCAGGGACGGCTGCACGACGCGCTGCTGGCTCTCCCAGAAAAACTGCGCATGCCGCTGGTGCTGTATTACATGGAGGGCTATTCGGTGGAGGAAACCGCCTCCATGCTGCGCGTCCCGCAGGGAACGGTCAAAACCCGCCTGCGCAAAGGGCGGCAGGAGCTGAAAAAGCTGCTGCTTGTGCCAGAGAATACGATCGGAGGTCTGTCCCATGAAACCTATGAAGGATGAGCTTCGCCGGGCGTTTCCCCGGCCGGACGATCGCTTCTGCGCCTGCGTTCAGGACACGCTCCGCGATCTGAACGCACAGGCCGCAGCCGGCCGTTCCGATTTGAAAGAAAGGAAGATTTTGTCCATGAAACGTTCCAAATTCCGCACCGGCGTACTGATTGCCGCCGCCGTGCTGGTTCTTTCCACCGTTGCGGCCGCTGCGGCGGGCAACAAGCTGGGTCTTTTCGATCTTTTCGGCAGCAATGCCGACAAAATCCTGCCCGAAGCCACGGAGCTTGTGCAGACCGCCGTACCCCAACAGGAGGAAACCGTACCCGGCGCTCCTGTAACGCTTGCGCTGCGCGAAGCCGTCTGCGATGGCAACGGCGTTACTCTGGCCATCGGCGTCTCGCCCACCGATCCGCACACGCTGCTGCTCGGCCCGGACAACCTGCTGAGCGATCCTGGCGGCAATCTTGGCCTGGACAGCACGGAAACCATCGCGCAATACGCCGCCTCTCACGGCTACATGCAGTTTTGCCGCGTCTCGCTCTTTTCCGAGAGCAACCCGACACTTATCGAGAGCATGAACTGGCAATTGGAATCGGACGGAACGCTCGTGTTCCTGGCCAGCGGTACCTGCGCCGAAGGCAGCGGCACGCTGCCGGTGGATCTCGCCTGCATTGCCTATCCGGTGAACGAAAACGACGAGCCCGACGAAGCCAGCCGCAGTGAGACCCACCTCACCTTCACACTGAACCGCACCGAGCAGAACAACAGCTCCGTCACCCTGACCAACCCCGTCGTGTTCGAAAAAGCGGGCGTGACAGTTCACTCCCTGCAGCTGACCGCCTCCCCCATGGGGCTTTACTACACGATGAACTGCTCCATCACGGACAAGGCCGCCTATGCTGCGACGGACGATTTTCTTGATATTGATTTTCTGGACGAAAGCGGCAGTTCCATCCCCCTAGCCGCAAACGGTTCGAGCGAAATCGGCTTCCCAGATGCCGATGGCAACTTCAGCATCACCGGTTCTCTGCGCGCCGTGGAAACGGTTCCCGACCACATGACCCTCCGCGCCCGGAACTATGACACCGGCGAAATTTACGGCATTGCCGAAATGCGCTGATTCACTTCTCCAATACAAAACGGCCCGCGTTCCCTCTGATTGGAACGCGGGCTGTCGTATTTTATGCGTATTTATTCCGCATACATCGCGCGGAATTCGGTGGGGGTCATGCCCTCCAACCGCTTAAAGTTATAGCAAAAATAGCTGCTGTTTTCAATGCCGACCTTGCGGCCGATCTCCGAGACGCGGTATTCCGGGCGCACCAGATAACGCTTGGACACCTGAATGCGGCGCTTTAAGATATACTGAAACGGCCTTTCGCCGATGCAGTCCTTGAACACGCGGCAGAAATGCTGCGGCGTGAGGTTCATCAAGCCCGCCAGCTCTTCCAGCGTAATGACGTCCGCCAGATGCTCCTCAATGTGGTCCAGCACGGGCTTGAGCTTCGGCGCGCGGTGATACTGCTGCCCGATCTGCTCCCGCTTGATCAAGTGGTATTCCACCAAAATGCGGTAGACATAGGGGCTGGCGCGCAGCTGACCGAAGATGGGATCGGCATGCAGCTCCGTCAGCACGTTCTTAAACAGCGCGTCAAAGCGCGTGGGGTCGGGCAGTTCCACCACGCTGGAATGCTCCATGCCCAGGCAGCGCACAGTCTCCGGCAGGCAGGTTCCGTCAAAGCAGAGCCAATTGGTCTGCCATTCCTCCGTCAGCGGCCAATAGTCGTGCGGCATGTCCCGCGGCAGAAAGAAACAGGTTCCCGGATGAATATCATAGGTTTTGCCCTCCACGCTCAGCCGTCCTTCGCCCGTTTCGCCGTAGATCACCTGTGCAAAGCAACAGCCTTCGTCGCGCTTGCGGCGGTACTGCCGCTGCGCCGTGCCGATGGCGTGGATCACAAAGGGCAGCTCAATGTCGTTATGGTTGGGAAACATCGCCTCAGACTTCATCCGACGTCCTCCATAATCTTCATATTTTTACACTATAAATGATCATAACCGATCGTCACCGGAATTGCAAGAGGATGTTTCAGACTTCAGCCCGCTCCTTTTCCAGCCTTTTCATTTCAAGCAGCGTCGTTCCGGCCAGCGGCACGCACAGCACGAAGGAGCAGAGATCCGCCACCGCCTGACTCATCTGCACGCCGAGCAGCCCGAAGAACTGCGGCAAAATCAAAATTGCCGGAACGAAGAACAGACCTGTGCGCGCAGCAGCGCTGATCGAAGCCTTAACGGGCTTGCCGATGGTCTGAAGCATCATGTTCGATCCGACGACAAAGGCGCTCAGCGGCAGGAAAATGCATTGCAGCCGCAGCGAGAGCGCGCCGATCTCAATGACCTCCAGGTCTTCCTTCCGGAAGATCGCAATGATCTGCGGCGCAAAGGCAATGCCCACGATGGAGCCGATCAACAGCACGCAGAAGGCCAAGCTCACCGTGAACCAGAAGGCCTTGCGCACGCGGCCGTAGAGCTTCGCGCCGTAGTTAAAGCCGCAGACCGGCTGGAAGCCCTGGCCCAGGCCGATAATGGCCGAGTTGGCGAATTGCAGTACGCGCGTGACGATGGACATACCGGCAATCGCCGCGTCGCCATAGATACCGGCGGCGAAGTTCAGGCAGATGGTCGCAACAGAACCCAGTCCCTGCCGAAACAGCGAAGGCGTGCCGCCGCGGGCGATTTCCTTATAGCGCGCCCAGCTGGGCGAAAAGTTTTTGAGGGAAATGGCGATGTTGCCGCCGCGTGTGCAGCCGCGCAGCAGCAGGCAGAAGCTGACGATCTGGCTCAGAATCGTGGCCAGCGCCGCGCCGCTGACGCCCATATCCAGCACAAAGATGAACAGCGGGTCGAGCGCGATATTGAGCACCGCGCCCACGCCCATGCCGATCATGCCGAAGAACGCGCTGCCCTGAAACCTGAGCTGGTTGTTCAGCACCAAAGACGAAGCCATAAACGGCGTGCCGATAAGGATATAGATGGCATATTGCCGTGCATAGGGCGCAATGGTGGGCGTCGCGCCGAGTATGCCGACCAGCCCATCGAGGAAAATCAATCCCACAAGGCCGAAAATCGCGCCCGCAACCAGTGCGGAGACGAAGCCCGTGGCGGCCATTTTTTTTGCGTCCTCTACTTCGCCCTGGCCGAGCTTTCGGGAAATATAGTTGCCCGATCCGTGGCCGAAGGTAAAGCCCAGCGCCTGAATGATGCTCATCAGCGGGAAAATAACGCCCACAGCCGCCGTCGCCGTGGTGCCGATCTGCCCGACAAAAAAGGTATCGGCCATGTTGTAAAACGAGGTGATCAGCATAGAAATGATCGACGGCACCGCCATGTTCAGCACAAGGGTCGGGATTTTTTCCCCCGTCAGGTATTTCCGTTTTTCTTCCGGATTGGTGAAATGCTTCATAGAGTTCTCTGCTCCGTTTCTTTGAGTAATCGGTTACATTATACTCGAAACCCCTTTGTCCTGCAACCGTTTTTCAATGATTTATCGATGCAATTCGACAGGTTCATATTTTTTTCTTGCCGTCCCGTCCATAATATGTTAAAATTTATATAATATTTATTTAACATGAAAGGAGATGGAATCCATGCTGCTGACCCGCAGTGACGGCCGGAGGATTCGCTCGCTCCCGCCCATGCAAAAGATCATCCCTTACATCATGAGATCCCGTGCGGCATCGATCAATCTCTTTCAGGAGCATGTGGACTGCACGCCGCTGAACAACTATATCTGCGCGCACGAAGTCAACGGCCAGCGCACCATGAGCACCATGCATCTGCTCATCGCGGCCATCGTCCGCGTCGTCGCCCAGCGCCCGCAGCTCAACCGCTTTGTCGTCCATAGCCGGGTTTATGCCCGAAAGGACATCGTTGTCAGCTTTGTCGTCCACCGTTCGCTGCGCATCGAGGACGGCGGTACCACCATCAAGCTCACCTTCAACGGCACCGAGAGTCTCCCCCAAATTGTCCAGATCATCAACGATGCCATCGCCAGAGAAACCGCCTCCTACGATACGCAGAACAGCACCGATAAATTGGCCGAGGCCTTTATGCGTCTTCCCGGCTTTCTCATTCGATCGATGATCGGCTTTGTGATGGGGCTGGATAAATACAATCTGCTGCCCAATGCCGTGCTGGAAGCAAGCCCCTTCCACGCGACGGTGTTTTTGACCAACCTCAAATCCCTGGGCATCGATTCGGTCTACCACCATCAGTATGAATTCGGCACCAACGGTCTCTTCGTTTCCATGGGCAAGGAGATGGACGCCACCGTGATCGAACGCGATGGCTCCGTCGGCATCCGCCCGATCATAAACCTCAACATCACGCTGGACGAACGCTTCTGCGACGGGCTGTATTTCGCCAAGTCCATCAAGATCCTGCGCAAATACCTGCGCGACCCTGCGCTGCTGGAAACCCCGCTGGAGAAAAAAGAAGAGGACGTAGACTGACCTCTCCTTCTTACATTCAAAAGGGCGGCTGCCGATTCTCGGCAGC
>CAJJNQ010000026.1 GCA_905193155.1 uncultured Christensenella sp. | reverse complement strand
GCCTTCGACAATGCGGGAAGCCTGCGGCTCCCCTTGCTCCGCACTGAAACGCCCCTTTGGGACGTTCCAGTGTTTCGATCGGCTTATTGGCGAAAAAGCCCCACAGGGGCTTTCTTCGTCAAACGCTCGATCTCCAGCCGCTTTGCGGCCTTCGACAATGCGGGAAGCCTGCGGCTCCCCTTGCTCCGCACTGAAACGCCCCTTTGGGACGTTCCAGTGTTTCGATCGGCTTATTGGCGAAAAAGCCCCACAGGGGCTTTCTTCGTCAAACGCTCGATCTCCAGCCGCTTTGCGGCCTTCGACAATGCGGGAAGCCTGCGGCTCCCATTACAGGGGCGCCAAAAGAAAAGCGAGATTCCCTGCAAAAGAGGGAATCTCGCTGAGAAAACAGAATCAGTTGAGCGCGACGGTTTCGACGCCGGTGGGGCGGTCGGCAAGGTGGGAAAGCTCGCCTTCCAGCAGCACGCCCTCGCGCACAGGGGTGCCGGCGGCGCGGGTGGCCAGCAGACAGTGCGAGACAAACGCCGCCGCGCGGCAGACCGCCTTGGGCAGTTGGTCGTTTTGCAGCAGTGCGCCGGTGAGCACCGAGGTGAAAATGTCGCCCGTGCCGGGGAAATTGCCCTCCACGCGCGGCACGATCACGACGAAAGGCCCTTCCTCGTCGCGGGCGATGGTGCAGATGGAATCCGGAAAATCGGAAAGGGCGGCCGAGGTGATGACCGCGTTGCCCGGCGTGAGCTCGTGCAGCGCCTCGAGCATATCCACGGCCTCGGCACGGGTAAGCGAAGCGGGCGTGGGCACGCCCAGCAGGAAGCTGGCCTCGGTCAGGTTCGGCGTGATGACCGACGCGCTGCGGCACAGCAGGCGCATCACGTCCACCATGCTCTCGTCAAAGGCAGAATAGAGCTTGCCGCTGTCGCCCATCACGGGATCGACCACGCGCAGGCCGCCGCAGTGCAGAAGAAAATCCTGCACGGTTTCGGCCTGCCGGTGGGAACCGAGATAGCCGCTGTAAGCGCAGTCAAAGCGCGCGGGGATGGCGCGGAGTTTTTCGATAATATGGGTCATTTCCTCCGTCAGCTCCCGCGCGTAAACCGGGCCGAAGCCGCCGGTATCGCTGGAATAGACCGCGGTGGGGATGGGGCAGACCTTCATGCCCATGGAGGATAGAACCGGAATGACGCAGGTCAGCGAGCAGCGGCCGTAGGAGGCCAGATCGTGCAGCGCGGCGACGTTTTTGATGGTGTTCAAAGGCTTATTTCTCCTTAGGGGAACAGGGTTTATGAGGAAAGAGAAGAAGCAAGGACGTGAGAGATACGTCCTTGCTCCGTCATAAAACACGCTTGCCCGGAAGATCAGATCTCGTGCTTGAGCGCCTTGTCCATGCAGGCGTTGGCGAACTTGCGGGCCGCCTCCAGATCCTCTTCGGTGGGGTTCTTGCCGCTCAGGAAACCGCCCTTGCCGTGCACAATCAGCTCTTCGGGCAGAACCTTGATGCCGCGTTCCTCGAGGGTCGCGCGCAGCTCCTTCAGGCAGGCGCCGTCTTTCTTGGGGCTGGCGCAGAAGATCGCAGCCGCCGCCATGCGCTTGGGATCGAGCGTCTTGGCGAACTCGATGGCGACCTTGTGGGGCTTTCCGCCGTGATCCTCGGTGCCGATGAAGCCGATGGCCAGGCCTTCGGGCATATAAGCGGGCTGGAGCTGCTCGGCGGGGAGCTTGAACTCCTGCGCGATAACGGTAGCGACTTCCTGGATGCTGGGCTTATCGCCCGCGTAATAGATCTTGGTTCTCATGATGATAGACCCCCTTAAGATGATGGAAAAGTAAAATATGATTCACCAGCTCCGGGCGGAGCTGCATAATCAACGAAGAGAGAAGGAACAAAATGGAGAATTGGATCGACGGCTTTCTCGAAAGCCGGGGGTGGAATGCGCCCGTCGTGACGGACGAAAACCTAATGATGGAATATCCCGCGTGCGTCTACACCTTTGCGGACGGACGGCGCGTGATCGCGCTGGCGCCGGAGATGGAAGAAGCCGTTCCGGAAATCCCGGAGGACGCCTCGCTGAATGAGGTGCTGGACATCCTGTTTGACCTGAGCGAAATCACGGTGCATCCCGAGCGCGTGACCGGCTTTTACGCCCCGGCGGATTTCCCGGCAAACGGGGAAGAACTGCCGGACGCGGACGAAGCGGGACTTCATGCGCTGATGGATGCGGTGAGCGAGGAGGATCGGGCGCGCGGCGAGGTGACCGCGCAGGACGATTTCACCTGTTGCATCGTCGAAAACGGAAGAATGCTCGCCGCAGCGGGCGCGGTGGCTGAGAACGGTATTGCGGATATTTCCGTATTGGTGCGCCCCGATGCGCGGGGACGCGGCCTCGGCGCGCAAACCGTATCCGCGCTGATCCGAAAGATTCGGAAGACGGGGTTGGAAACGCTCTACCGTGCAGAAAACGACAACCTGCCGTCGATGCGTCTGGCGGAAAAAATCGGGCTCGCACGCGGATTCGTCATGGATGGCGCACTGTTGGTTTTCCCGCTGTAAACACCCAGAAGGTTACGTCTATCAGTGTAGCCCTTGTCATGCTAAAAATCAAGTGAAATTCCATAAGATTTTCGGCTGTTCACAGATCATTCATGTGTCTGGGACAGCGCTTGACAAACCGGGGCCGCCGTCCTAAACTGTCAGAGGAAAAAAGCCGCCGGGCAAGGCGGCGCAAGGAGGGCGCAACCATGCAGAACCAGATCGATATGAAGGGCTTTATCCAGATTGCTCTGGTGGTCAACGACATTGAAAAGGCGGCGAAGAAGTGGGCCGAGCTGTTCGGCGTGCCCGTTCCTCCGATCCGCGATGACAAGCCCCGCCATGATCCCAACCTGACCTACCGCGGGGAAGAAGCCTACTATGGCCTCAAGTTTGCGGTGATCGACTGCCGCGAGCGCGGTTTCGTGATCGAGCTGCACGAGCCGGACGAGCATCCTTCGACCTTCCGCGAGTTCCTCGACAAGCACGGCAACGGCGTGCACCACTTAGGCTTCCAGGTGGGCGACAAGCGCGACGCGATCGTGGGCGAGCTGTCCGACATGGGCTATGACCTGCGCACCGTGGGCTACTACCCCGGCTCCAGCTGGACCATCGTCGATACCGAGGACGACCTGGGCGTGAACCTCAACATCAAGCCCAAGGCGTAAAGCGCCAGAGAAGTATTTCAGCATAAAAGAGGATAAAGAACATGAGCGAAAAGAAAATGCTGTCCGTATTGCAGACTTATAATGTAGAAACCGGGGAGCGCAAGGTGCTCAGGAAGTTCGACGAGCACATCGAAGCGCCCAACTGGTCCAAGGACGGAACCTACCTGATCTATAACTCCGAGGGCGGCATCCACCGCTATGATCTGAAGACCGGCGACAGCCTGCACATCTACTCCGGCGTTTGCACCCGCTGCAACAACGACCATGTGCTCTCCCCCGACGGCAAGTGGATCGGCATCTCCGCCGGCACCGCCGAGGACGGCTGGTCCAAGGTCTGGACGATGCCCATCGAGGGCGGCGCGCCCAAGCAGATCACGCCGCTGAAGCCCTCCTATCTGCACGGCATTTCGCCCGACGGCAAGACGCTGGCCTACTGCGCCGACCGCAACGGAAACTTCGATGTTTACACCATCGCCTCGGACGGCTCCGGCGAGGAAGTTCGCCTGACCACCGCCGAGGGTCTGGACGACGGCCCGGAATACTCCCCCTGCGGCCGGTACATCTGGTTCAACTCCGTGCGCTCAGGCCTGATGCAGGCGTGGCGCATGAAGGCGGACGGCTCCGAGCAGACCCAGATGACCGACGACGACCGCAACAACTGGTTCCCGCACGTCTCCCCCGACGGCAAGCTGGTGGTGTTCGTCTCCTATTTCAAGGGCGACGTGGCCCCCGGCGACCACCCCGCCAACAAGAACATCGAGATCCGACTGATGAGCGCGGAGGGCGGCGCGGTGCGCACGCTGATCGCCACCGATCCCGCTCGCGGCGAGCTGGGCGGACAGGGCACCATGAACGTCAACTCCTGGGCGCCGAACAGCAAAGAATTTGCGTTCGTGACCTACGAGTTCGTGGACTAAACAAAACCGGGAGCGCTTTTCGGAAGGTTTTTTCCGGGAAGCGCTCCTTTTTGTTGACAGGCGCGGCGCAAAGTGTTAAACTTATCCGCAATCCAGCCGGATTCCGCATCAAACGGAATCGAAAATTGCTTCAAGAAGGAGGAAAAAAGGACATGATTACCCATTCTTTCGACAACAAGACCGAGGCCATCATCAAGATTGAAACCAAAGAAAACGCGCCGAAGGTGGATGCGTGCATTATGACCTTTTCCTACGTCATCGAGCAGTTCGCGCTGGAGCATTATCCGTGCGAGCGCATCGCCACGATCTGGTGCGCGTCCGGCCCCACGCCCGTCTACCGGCTCGAATACAAGGGAAGGTCTTATGCCTTTTTCAAAAACGGCGTGGGCGCGCCGCTCTACGTCGGCGGCATGGAGGATGTGCGCGCGGAGGTGCGCACCGACAAATTCATACTCTTCGGCGGGGCGGGGTGCCTGAACAAGGAAATCGCCCGCGGCAAGGTGATGGTGCCCACCGCCGCCTACCGCGACGAGGGGACTTCCTACCACTACGCGCCCGCGGCCGATTGGATCGCCGTGAAGAATGCAGACACCGTCGCGGCGTTCATGGAGGAGGTCGGGCTGCCCTATGTGCCGGGCAAGACCTGGACGACCGATGCGTTCTACCGTGAGACGCGCGGCAATTTTGAGCGGCGCAAGGCGGACGGCTGCGTCTCGGTGGAGATGGAATGCGCCGCCGCGCAGGCGATGTGCGACTTTTACGGCTTGCAGCTTTACGCCTTTTTCACCGGCGGCGACCAGCTCGACGCGCCAAAATGGGATGCGCGCATGAATAAGGAAGGCCGCGAGGGCACGCAGCACGACGCAGGACACCTCGATATCGCTTTGGAACTGGCGGATTACGTCACAAGCCACGATTAATTTATTGTTAAACCGCAGAATTCAGAAAAGAGCGCTTCGGCTGGGGCGCTCTTTTTATATGTACATAAATGAGATAAAAAGATAATTAACACAAAATTGACATTTCGGAGGACAGTGATACAATAAAAGCAGATGAAAAGGAGGCGTTTGTCGTGAAGAAAAGAGAGATTCTGAGTGCGCTGGGACTGGCTGTTCTGCTGATCGTGGGGCTGGGATTTGTCTACATGGTCACGGTGGAGGAGGACGCGCTGGGCGTGGCGACCTTCCATCACAGGACATGGATTCCGCTGCTGGTGCTGGCGCTGGGCGCGGCGGGGTGCCTGTACGGCATGGACGCGGTGCGGGCGCTGAAGCGGCAGAATCCGCTGAACCTGCTGCCTGCCATCGGGCTGGGCGCCGTGTTGTGCATTGCCACGGGAACGCCGATCCTTTGGGTGGAGTACCGGCCGAGCAGCTGGTTGATTCCCTATGCGGCGCTGTTTGCGCTGGCGGTGCTGCTCATCGAATTTGTGTACCTGCTGCGGGACAAAGAGGCGCGGAAGATGCCCTGGGACGGCAAGGCCGCATTCAAGTGCGCGGGGCCGATGCTGCTGTGCTGCGTGCCCGCGGGGCTGTGCGCGGCGGCGGATGCGGCGATGGATCTGCCCGGACGGGTGCAGATCGCGCTCTATTTGCTCAGCGGAGCGGCGGCGCTGTGGGTGCTGCGGCGCGGAAACCGCGCGGCGGGGATCGCGCTGCTGTGCATCGGCGCGGTCGGAATCGCGGCGTTCTTCCTTGTGCTGAAGTTTTTTTCCACCGGCGGATACGAAAACGCGGGCTTCCTTGCGGCGCGGGTGATCTGTGGATTCTTTGATAAGGCGTGCCTGTCGGCCTACGGGTTCTGCGTGTTCGGCGGGGTGAAAGCGATGATGAAGGGATAGGGGCAGCCGCAGACAGCCCCCTTCGCACCGTCTCAGCTCTTCGAGCTGCGCCGGTGTTACGCATGGCTTATTTTCCGAAAAGAGTACACAGTACTCTTTTCTGCAAAACGCTCATGCTTCAGGATCGCTGCGCTCACCCTGCGGGTATCTTCGCACCGAAACGCCCCTTCGAAACGTTCCGGTGTTACGGCCGACTTATTTATAGAAAAGGCCATACCATGGCCTTTTCTATAAAACGTTCGACCTACAGGTTCGCTGCGCTCACCCTGCGGGTGTCTTCGCACCGTCTCAGCTCTTCGAGCTGCGCCGGTGTTGCGCATGGCTTATTTCTTCGGGACAGCGCACCACGCTGTCTTTGGAAAAACGTACATGCTTCAGGCTCGCTGTGCCCTGCGGGTACAGGGGAGCCGCATTTCGTCGAAAAGAGAAAAAGACATCATGAGATAGAAGGCTGAGAATCGGCCTTCTTTTTTTACAATGAACGAAAAGCGACACACACGGGGGCGTGTAAAGATGTGGACGCGGGAAAGCTGAGAATAGAGCCAAAATTCTTTTTGTGAAAAGTCTGTAAAGAGCAAAAAAGTTCTTGCATTGAAAAAAAACATCGTGTATACTTTAGTAGTTGCCGCATGGGATGAAGCGGGAAGTTGCTGGTCATGGTCGCCAGGTAATTCTCGTGGACCTGTCCGCAAGACGGACGCAGGCTCATCAGCTTCCCTGGGTCGGGGAGGCGGAGCCGCGCCGCAAAAGTAAATCTTTGCGGCACACACGGCGCGGTGTATATGAGCTTCAACCTGTAAGGAGGTAAAAACATGGCCAATCAGAAGATCCGTATCAAGCTCAAGGCGTATGAGCACACCCTCATCGATCAGTCGGCAGAACGCATCGTGGAGACGGCGAAGCGCACGGGCGCCCGGGTTTCCGGTCCCATTCCGCTTCCCACCGAAAAGGAAGTCGTCACCATCCTGCGCGCAACCCACAAGTACAAGGACTCCAGAGAGCAGTTCGAGATGCGCACCCACAAGCGCCTGATCGACATCCTCTCTCCCACCCCCAAGACGGTGGATGCCCTGATGCGGCTGGACTTGCCTGCCGGTGTTGATATCGAGATCAAGCTCTAATGTTGGAGGTGCCAAGTAACATGAAAAAGGCGATTCTCGGCACGAAGGTCGGCATGACGCAGCTGTTCCTTGAGGACGGACGCGTTGTTCCCGTTACCGTCGTCGAAGCGGGTCCCTGCACTGTCGTGCAGAAGAAGACCGTGGAGCGTGATGGCTATTCCGCCATCCAGGTAGGCTTCAAGACTCTCACGGAGAGCCGCGCAAAGAAGCTTAAGAACAAGCCCGAGCAAGGCCACTTCAAAAAGGCTGGCGTAGCCGCCACCCGTTATCTCCGCGAGTTCCGTCTGGACGATGCGCAGAACTATGAAGTGGGACAGCTCATCGGCGTGGATGTCTTTGCCAAGGGCGACAGCATCGACGTCTCCGGTACCAGCAAAGGTAAGGGCTACACCGGCCCCATCCTGCGTTGGAACCAGCACACCGGTCCTATGGCGCACGGTTCCAAGTACCATCGCGGCGTTGGTTCCCTCAGCGCTAACTCCGATCCGTCGCGTGTTTTCAAGAACAAGCACATGGCCGGCCAGTGGGGTAACGAGCACGTCACCGTGCAGAACCTCGAAGTGGTCAGAGTCGATGGCGAGCGCAACCTGCTCTTTGTCAAGGGCGCTCTTCCCGGCCCGAACGGCGGCTTGCTTATGATCCGTGACTCGGTCAAGGCGTAAGAGCAAGCATAAGGAGGATACGCATAATATGCCTAAGATTGCATTGACGAACATGCAGGGCGCCAATGTCGGCGAGATCGAGCTGGCCGACGGCATCTTTGCAGTTCCTATGAATGAGCCTGTCGTGCACCAGGTCATCGTTGCACAGCTTGCCAACAAGCGCCAGGGCACCCAGAGCGCCCTGGGCCGCACTGAGGTTGCCGGCGGCGGCAAAAAGCCCTGGCGCCAGAAGGGCACCGGCCGTGCCCGCCAGGGTTCTACCCGCGCTCCCCAGTGGACGCACGGCGGCGTGGTCTTCGCGCCCAAGCCCCGCGATTATTCCAAGAGCGTGCCGCGCAAGGTGAAGCGCCTGGCCATGAAGTGCGCTCTGTCCGCCAAGGTTGCGGGCGAAGAGATGGTCGTGCTCGATGCGCTGACCTTCGAAACCCCCAAGACCCGCGAGATGGCCAAGGTCCTTTCCGCCATCGGCGCCGAGAAGAAGACCCTGCTGGTCCTCCCCGGCAAGGACGAGACCATCGCCCGCGTTTCCAACAACATCCCCGGCTTGAAGCTGGCTTTTGTCAACACCATCAACGTGCTGGACATCCTCGGCTGCGACAAGCTGGTCGTCGTCAAAGACGCTGTTGCTCAGATTGAGGAGGTGTACGCATGAAGAATCCCCACGACATCATTCTGCGTCCGGTTCTCACCGAAGCAAGCTATGACGGAATCGCAAACAAGGATTACACCTTTGAAGTAGCCCTCAAGGCGAACAAGACCGAGATCAAGCAAGCGATTGAGACCATTTTCGGCGTCAAGGTCGAAAGAGTCAACACCGCTCGCCAGATCGGCAAGGTCAAGCGCATGGGACTGCACTCCGGCCGCCGCGCGGAAGTCAAGAAGGCTTACGTCAAGCTCACGGAATCCTCTAAGCCCATCGAGTTCTTCGAGGGCATGGCCGAGTAAGTTAAGCTTTTCTAGGAGGGAATTTAAGGATGGCTATCAAGTTCTATAAGCCGACCTCTCCGGGCCGCCGCTTCATGTCGGTTTCCGCTTACGAGGAAATCACCTGCACCACGCCTGAGAAGTCTCTGCTTGAAGATAAGCGCTCCACCGGCGGACGCAACGTCCACGGCAAGATCACCGTCCGCTTCCGCGGCGGTGCGGCGCGCAGAAAGTACCGCATCATCGACTTCAAGCGCAACAAGGACGGCATCCCCGCCAAGGTTGCGACCATTGAATACGACCCCAACCGCAGCGCCAACATCGCTCTTCTGGTTTATGCCGACGGCGAGAAGCGCTACATCATCGCTCCCTACGGTCTGCATGTGGGCGACACGATCCTCAGCGGCTCCGAGGCTGACATCAAGCCCGGCAACGCGATGCCCATCGCCAACATCCCGCTGGGTACCCTGATCCACTGCATCGAGCTGCTGCCCGGCAAGGGCGCTCAGCTCGTCCGCTCCGCCGGCAACGCGGCGCAGCTGATGGCTAAGGAAGGCGCCTGGGCGCAGGTTCGCCTGCCCTCCGGCGAGGTCCGCATGATCCCGATGGGCTGCAAGGCCACCATCGGTCAGGTCGGCAACATCGACCACGAGAACGTTAACCTGGGTAAGGCCGGCCGCGTCCGTCACATGGGCTTCCGTCCCCACAACCGCGGCGTTGTCATGAACCCGAACGACCACCCGCACGGCGGTGGTGAAGGTAAGTCTCCTGTTGGTATGCCCGGACCTGTGACGCCGTGGGGCAAGCCGACGCAGGGCCGCAAGACCCGTAAGCATCGCAACCCCAGCGATAAGTTCATCGTCAAGCGCCGTAACGGCAAGTAAGCCAGAAGGAGGCACACTTCATGTCCAGATCTGTTAAGAAGGGCCCTTATGTAGAAGCGCGGCTTCTGAAAAGGGTTGAAGAAATGAATAACAAGGGCGAGAAGAAGGTGTTGAAGACGTGGTCTCGTTCGTCCACGATCTTCCCCGATTTTGTGGGCCACACCATCGCCGTCCACGATGGCCGCAAGCACGTGCCGGTTTATGTGACCGAGGAAATGGTCGGCCACAAGCTGGGCGAGTTCGCGCCGACCCGCACTTTCCGTGGCCATGCCGGTGAAAAGTCCACCGGCGGCCGCTAAGGAAGGAGGAACATAAATGGCAACGAGATCCCGCGAAAAGAGCGCGGCGCGCAAGGCCAATGCCGACAAGCGCGCACGCTGCACTGCCAAATACATCCGCATTCCTTCCCGCAAGGTCCACATTGTGCTGGATCTGATCCGCGGTAAGAGCGCCGACCAGGCGCTGGCGATCCTCATGAACACCCCCAAGGCTGCTTCCCCCGTGGTTGCCAAGGTTTTGAACAGCGCCATTGCGAACGCTGAGAACAACCTCGACCTCGACCGCAGCACCCTCTACGTTGCGGAAGCTTACGCGAACCAGGGCCCGACCCTCAAGCGCTTCCATCCCCGCAGCAGAGGACAGGCGTTCTCGATCCTGAAGCGTTCCAGCCACATCACTGTGATCCTGGACCAGAAGTAACAAGGAGGAAGATTCATGGGACAGAAAGTTAATCCCCATGGCGCCAGAGTTGGTGTGATCAAGGATTGGTCCGCCAAGTGGTACGCCACCAAGAAGGATTTTTCCAATAACCTTGTTGAAGATCACGCCCTGCGCAAAATGCTCAAGGAAAAGCTCTTTGCGGCCGGTATCTCCCACATTGATATCGAGCGCGCTTCCAACAAGGTCACGGTCAACATCTACACCGCCAAGCCCGGCATCGTCATCGGCCGCGGCGGCGCGGGCGCAGAAGCGCTCAAGAAGGAAATCGAAGCCTTCACCGGCAAGGCGGTTTCCCTGAACATCCTGGAGGTCAAGCAGCCCGAGGCCGACGCTCAGCTCGTCGCCGAGAAGGTCGCTCAGTCTCTGGAAAAGCGCGTTTCCTTCCGCCGTGCGATGAAGCAGAACATCGGTTTTGCGATGCGTTCCGGCGCAAAGGGAATCAAGATGCAGGTCTCCGGCCGTCTGGGCGGCGCTGAAATCGCCCGCACCGAGGGCTATCACGAGGGTTCCATTCCTCTTCAGACGCTGCGCGCGAATATCGACTATGGCTTTGCAGAAGCCAGCACCACCTACGGACGCATTGGCGTCAAGGTGTGGATTTACAAGGGCCAGGTGCTTCCCCGTGCCAAGAAGGCCCCCGTCAAGTCCGCGGAGGGAGGAAAATAAGTCATGTTGATGCCGAAGAGAGTCAAGCGCCGCCGCGTTATGCGCGGACGCATGAAGGGTAAGGCAAGCCGTGGTAACTTCATTGCTTACGGCGAATATGGCCTGCAGGCCACCGAGCCCTGCTGGGTTACGTCCCGTCAGATCGAGGCTGCTCGTATCGCGATGACTCGTTTCATCCGCCGCGGCGGTCAGGTCTGGATCAAGATTTTCCCCGATAAGCCCGTGACCAAGAAGCCGGCTGAGACCCGAATGGGTTCCGGTAAGGGCTCGCCCGAATACTGGGTGGCTGTGGTCAAGCCCGGCCGCGTGCTCTTCGAGATCGCCGGCGTTCCTGAGGAAGCCGCGCGCGAAGCGCTCCGCCTGGCCTCGCACAAGCTGCCTTGCACGACCAAGATCATTGCCAAGGCGGCAGACAAAGCACAGGGTGGTGAAGAAGAATGAAGGCGAACAAGTACATCGAAATGACGGATACCGAGCTGGATCAGCAGCTGGCAGAGCTCAAAACTGAGCTTTTCAATCTTCGCTTTCAATTGGCCACCGGCCAGCTTCAGAATCCGATGATGATCCGCGAAACGAAGCGCAACATCGCTAGGGTTAAGACAATTCTGCGTGATCGTCAGATCAAGGCGCAGGCCTGATCACGATACGGAAAGGAGAAACCTCAATGTCTGAAGTCAGAGGAAACCGTAAGACCCGCGTAGGAATCGTGGTCAGCGATAAAATGGACAAGACCATCGTTGTGGCGATCAAAACTCGTGTCAAGCACGGCCTGTACGGCAAGATCCTGAACCGTACGACCAAGCTCAAGGCCCACGATGAGAACAATACCTGCAGCGTCGGCGACGTCGTGAAGGTGATGGAGACCCGCCCGTTGAGCCGCGAAAAGCGTTGGAGGCTGGTTGAGATCGTCGAAAAGGCGAAGTAAGCCGAGATAGGGAGGGTAACAAACTATGGTACAACCGCAGACTAGATTGAAGGTTGCCGATAACTCCGGCGCCAAGGAAATCATGTGCATCCGTGTTCTCGGCGGTTCCTTCCGTGGCTCCGGCAGCATCGGCGATGTGATCGTCGCATCTGTCAAGAGCGCGACGCCCGGCGGAACGGTGAAGAAGGGTGACGTCGTCAAGGCCGTCATCGTGCGCACCGTCAAGTCCAAGCGCCGTCCGGATGGAAGCTACATCCGCTTTGACGATAACGCCGCCGTCGTCATCAACGACGCGAAGCAGCCGCGCGGAACCCGTATCTTCGGGCCTGTCGCTCGTGAGCTGCGCGAGAAGGATTTCATGAAGATCGTCTCGCTCGCGCCCGAAGTGCTTTAATTGGAGGTAGACGACATGGCTACGCCTAAGAAAATTCACGTCAAAAAGAATGACACCGTGGTTGTCATTTCCGGTAAGGATGCCGGCAAGAAGGGCAAGGTCCTGGTGGCCATGCCTTCTGAAGGCAAGATCATTGTAGAGGGCGTCGCAATGGCGACCAAGCATAAGAAGCCGCGCGGCATGGGCCAGCAGGGTGGCATCATCCACCAGGAAGCGCCCATCTTCGCTTCGAAGGTTATGCTGGTTTGCCCCAGCTGCGGCAAGCCCACCCGGCTCGCACACAAGCTGCTTGATGACGGCAACAAGGCTCGTCTGTGCAAGAAGTGCGGCGAGACCTTCTAAATCAAGCAAGGGAGGACAAAAGAGTGTCTAGATTGCACGACAAGTACACGGCCGAAGTCGCCCCTGCAATGATGGCGAAGTTCGGATACAAAAACGTGATGCAGATCCCCCGTCTTGAAAAGATCGTGATCAACATGGGTCTTGGCGAGGCGAAGGATAACCCCAAGTCGTTTGACGCGGCAGTTGCAGACCTGACCGTGATCGCGGGCCAGAAGCCCCAGGTCACGGTGGCCCGCAAGTCCATCGCAAACTTCAAGCTCCGCGAGGGCATGAAGATCGGCGCGAAGGTGACGCTGCGCAGCGAGAGAATGTATGAGTTTGCCGATAAGCTCATGAACATCGCCCTTCCCCGCGTGCGCGACTTCCGCGGCGTTTCCACCAAGGCCTTCGACGGCCGCGGCAACTACGCCCTGGGCATCCGCGAACAGCTGCTGTTCCCGGAAATCGAGTACGATAAGGTCGATAAGATCCGCGGCATGGAGATGATCTTCGTCACCACCGCCAAGACCGACGAGGAAGCAAAGGAACTGCTCAGACTGCTGGGTATGCCCTTTGCGCAGGCCTGATGAAAAGGAGAGCTTGAAATGGCTAAGAAATCTATTGTCATCCGCCAGCAGAGGGAGCCGAAGTTCTCCACGCGTGCTTACACGCGCTGCCGTATCTGCGGCCGCCCCCACTCTGTGCTCAGAAAGTACGGCATCTGCCGCATTTGCTTCCGCGAGCTTGCGTACAAGGGTGAAATCCCCGGCGTGCGCAAGGCGAGCTGGTAAACCGGAGTAGACGGAAGGAGGTAACACAATGCTCGTAAACGATCCCATCGCAGATATGTTGACCCGTATCCGCAACGCTCTGGTTGCAAAGCATGACTCGATCCTGGTTCCCGCTTCCAACGAGAAGAAGGCGCTGGCCAAGATTCTCCTGGACGAGGGCTTCATCAAGTCTGTGGACTACGTTGAGGAAGGCGTGCAGGGCGCGATCAAGATCGGCCTGAAGTATGACGCCAACCGCAAGAGCGTGATCACGGGACTGAAGAGAATTTCCAAGCCCGGCCTTCGCGTTTATGCGAAGAGCGAGGAGCTGCCCAAGGTTCTTGGCGGCCTGGGCATTGCCATCATTTCGACGTCCAAGGGCGTCATGACCGATAAGGAAGCCCGCAAAAACGCAGTCGGCGGCGAAGTCCTCTGCTACGTTTGGTAAGCCTTAGAACTTTGGAGGTAATTGAATTATGTCGAGAATCGGCAGACTTCCGGTTGCCATCCCCGCGGGCGTGACGGTCAAGGTGGACGACAACAACGTCGTCACCGTCAAGGGCCCCAAGGGTGAGCTGACCCAGCATATTCATCCTGATATGAAGATTGAGATCGAGGGCGCGACGATCCACGTCAACCGTCCCTCGGACGATAAGATGCACAGATCTCTGCACGGTCTGTCCCGCACGCTGATCCACAACATGGTCATCGGCGTGACCGAGGGCTTCCAGAAGGGTCTGGACGTCGTTGGCGTGGGTTATCGTGCCCAGCTCCAGGGCAAAAACCTGGTGCTCACCATCGGCTACTCGCATCCGGTTGAAATGGTTCCCCCGGCAGGCATTGCGTTTGAGTGCCCGACGCCCAACAAGATCCTTGTCAAGGGCATCGACAAGCAGCTCGTCGGCGCTGTCGCCGCCAATGTCCGCACTGTCCGTGAGCCTGAGCCTTATCATGGCAAGGGCATCAAGTACGAAACCGAGGTCATCCGCCGCAAGGAAGGCAAGACCGGTAAGAAGTAAAGGGGTGAGCGCAAGTGATCCAGAAGAGGGACAAAAACGAAATTCGCAGGATTCGTCACGAGCGCGTCCGCAAGAAGATTTCCGGTACTGCGGAGCGTCCGCGCTTCTGCGTGTACAGAAGTCTGAAGAATATTTACGTTCAGGTAATCGACGACACGAAGGGTGTTACCCTGTGCCAGGCCTCCACCTTGGACAAGGAGATCAAGCCGCAGCTTGAATCCGTGGACAAGAAGGGCGCCGCAAAGCTCGTTGGCAAGCTGGCCGCCGAGCGCGCCCTGGCCGCCGGCATCAAGGAAGTGGTGTTCGACCGCGGTGGCTATGTCTACACCGGTCGCGTTGCGGAAGTTGCCGCCGCCGCTCGTGAAGCTGGGCTCGATTTCTAAACGTAAGGAGGGAAAAGGATGCAGCGCTACAATCGCGAAGAGAGCGAATTCAAAGAAAAACTCGTAGCTGTCAACCGCGTTACCAAGGTCGTCAAGGGCGGTCGTAATTTCCGCTTCAGCGCCCTGATCGTCATTGGCGACGGCAAGGGCCGCGTCGGCTGCGGTATGGGTAAGGCAGCTGAAATTCCCGAAGCCATCCGCAAGGGTGTTGAGGACGCGAAGAAAAACCTCATCACCGTTCCGATCGTTGGAACCACCATTCCTCACGAAGTGATCGGCAAGTTTGGCACGGGTTCGGTCGTACTCAAGCCCGCTCCCGAGGGCTCCGGTGTTATCGCCGGCGGTCCCGCGCGTGCGGTCATTGAGACTGCCGGTATCCGCGATATCGTCACCAAGTCTTACGGCACCAACAACCCCATCAACGTCGTCAAGGCGACGCTCGAGGGCCTGAGCCGTCTTAAGACCATCGAAGAGGTCGCGCGCCTGCGCGGCAAGTCCGTTGAAGAACTGTTGGGCTAAGGAGGGTGCATTGAAATGAAGCTTAAGATTACGCTCATCAAGAGCACCATCGGCCGCCATGAGAACCAGATCCGCACCGTCAAGGCCCTGGGCCTGAAGAAGATCCGCTCTTCTGTGGTTCAGCCCGACAACGCTGCGATCCGCGGCATGATCTTCACGGTCAAACATCTGGTTTCTGTCGAAGAAATCGCTGATTAATCAGGAGGTGCGCTATGAAGCTCCATGAGATTTCTCCCGCGGCCGGCTCCACCACCGCTCCCAAGAGATTGGGACGCGGTGTGGGCTCCGGTCTGGGCAAAACTTCCGGTAAGGGCCACAAGGGCGGCAAGGCGCGCTCCGGCGGCGGCAAGGGCCCGGGCTTCGAGGGCGGTCAGATGAAGCTGATCATGCGTATCCCGAAGCGCGGCTTTACCAACAAGTTCGCCAAGGAATACGTTGCGATCAACGTCTCTGCCCTGGAAGCGTTTGAGGACGGCGCGGTCGTTGACGCGCTGGCGCTCAAGAATGCGGGCATCGTCAAGAACCCCAAGGACGGCATCAAGGTCCTGGGCGACGGCGCGATGACCAAGAAGCTGACGGTCAAGGCGGCGAAGTTCTCCAAGACCGCAGTAGAAAAAATCGAGGCAAATGGTGGGAAAGCAGAGGTGATCTAACGTGCTTGAAACTTTCCGCAATGCTTGGAAGGTGGAGGATCTCCGCAAGAAGATCATCTACACGTTGATCATGCTTCTCATCTACCGCGTCGGCTCTGTGATCCCGACGCCCGGCGTTAACGTCGATTACATTGCACAGCAGGTCAACAACATCTCCATGCTGGGTATGCTCGACTTCATTAACGGTCAAAACTTCTCGAACTTCACCATCTTTGCGATGGGTATTTCGCCCTACATCACCTCCTCGATCATCATGCAGCTGCTGACCATCGCCATTCCCTCTCTGGAGCGTCTCCAGAAGGAAGGCGAGGAAGGCCGCAAGAAGATCGCGGAGATCACCCGTGTGGTGACCATTGCTCTGGGCTGCATCATGGCGCTGGGTATCATCCTGGGCCTGGGCTCCGGCGCGATGGCAAAGGGTGCAAACGCCAACTTCTTTGATTACGCTCTGGTCTTTGTGGTGCTGGCGGCCGGTACTGCCTTTACCATGTGGATCGGCGAGCGCATCACGGAAAACGGCATCGGCAACGGCGTGTCGCTGCTGATCTTTGTCGGTATCATCGCCAGCTTCCCCGGCGAGGTCTTCACCGGCATCCAGTCTGTGATCGCCAAGCCCGTCACGGCGTGGTTCATCCCGCTCGTGATCGTGGGCGTGCTGCTGATTATTGTAGGCATTGTGTTTGTGGACAGCGGTGTGCGCCGGGTTCCCGTGCAGTACGCCAAGCGCATGGTCGGCCGTAAGATGTACGGCGGCCAGAGCACCCACATCCCGATGAAGGTGAACTCCTCCGGCGTCATGCCGCTGATCTTCGCCATCTCCGTCATCCAGCTCCCCGGCATGATCGCGAACTTCTGGCCGACCTCGGGCTTCGCCCTGTGGTACGGCAAGTGGTTCAGCGCTTCGTCCTGGCTGTACATGGTGGTGTATGCGCTGTTGATTCTGTTCTTCACCTATTTCTACACCAGCATTACCTTCAACCCTGTTGAGATGAGCAAGAACTTGCAGCAGAACGGCGGCTTCATCCCCGGCATCCGTCCGGGCAAGCCCACCGCTGACTACCTTGCCCGCATCTCCAACCGCATCACGCTCTTCGGCGCGCTGTATCTGGCTTTGATCGCGGTCATCCCCTCGGCGATTCTGGTGCTCACCGGCAGCCATGCTCCGTTTACGGCAACCGGTATCCTGATCGTCGTGTCGGTCGCGATGGAGACCAGCAGCCAGCTCGAGGCGCAGATGATGATGCGTCACTACAAGGGCTTCATGAAATAAGACCAGACGAACAGGAGGTCGCAGCATGAAGATCGTATTCCTCGGCCCTCCCGGTGCGGGAAAGGGCACGCAGGCAGAAAAAATCATCGACCGCCTGGGTATTCCGCAGATCAGCACGGGGGAGATCCTCCGCCGTGCGATCCGCGAGAAGACCCCGACCGGTCTTGAAGCGCAGAGCTACATCGAAAAGGGCGCGCTCGTGCCCGACGATGTGGTGGTGCGCATTGTCCGCGACAGACTCGCGGAAGACGACTGTGCCAACGGATATCTGCTCGACGGATTCCCGCGCACGGTTCCCCAGGCGGAAGCGCTGGACGAATTTGCCAAGCTCGACGCGGTGATCAACCTGGAGGTCGCAAACGACCTGCTGGTGCATCGCCTGAGCGGGCGCCGCGTCTGCGCCGCCTGCGGCTATACCACCCATGTCGACCGTCACGAAGACAAATGCGTCAAGTGCGGCGGCGAACTGAGCCAGAGGAAGGACGACGCTCCCGAATCGGTGCAGAACCGCCTGAACGTCTACGAGAAGCAGACCAAGCCTTTGACCGAGTATTACGAGGCAAAGGGACTGCTGCGCACGGTGGACGGCGCGAAGCCTCTGGACGAAGTGACCGCGGAAATCCTTTCCGCGCTTGGGTGCTGAGCTATGATTATCTACAAAACGCCGGCCGAAATCGAAAAAATGCGCAGGGCGGGGCAGGTGCTCTTTGAGGCCATGAAGGCCGTCAAAGCGGCGGTTCGCCCCGGGGTGACAACGGCGGAGCTTGACCGCATCGCCGAAGAAGCCATCCGCGCGCGCGGCGGAGTGCCGTCCGAAAAGGGCTATGAAGGATTCCCCGGTTCCATCTGCGCGTCTCCGGACGACATGGTGGTGCACGGCATCCCTTCCGAAAAGACAGTGCTTCGCGAAGGCCAGATCATCTCCATTGACTGCACGGTGCTGCTGGACGGCTATCAGGCCGACATGGCGCGAACCTTCCCGGTGGGAAAGATTTCGCCCGAGGCCCAGAGCCTGATCGACGCAGCGAAGGAAAGCTTTGGAGAGGGCCTGAAGATGGCGCGCTCCGGCAACCGCATAGGCGACATATCCGCGGCCGTTCAGGCTTGCGTGGAAGGGCACGGATACGGCGTGGTGCGCAGCCTCTGCGGACACGGAATCGGCAAGGAAATGCACGAAGACCCCGAGGTTCCGAACTTCGGCAAGGCGGGTCACGGCCCGCGGCTTCGTGAGGGAATGTGCATCGCGGTCGAGCCCATGATTACGGCGGGGGACTACCGAGTCTACATCGCCGCGGACGATTGGGCGTTCCTGACACGGGACCATTCCATTGCGGCGCACTACGAAAACACTTTGGCCATCACTGCGGACGGTGATCCGTTGATCCTGACGATGCCCAATGGCTTTGACGGGGAGGACGTATGACGCTGGACGCATTAAAACTCGGACAGGTCGTCATGTCCACGCAGGGTCGTGACGCCGGAAGGCTCTTTATCGTGGTCGGGTTTGCGGAAGAAAACCACGTCCTGATCTGCGACGGAGCGCTGCGGAAGATCGACAAACCAAAGAAGAAAAAAGTCAAGCATTTAAATCCAAAGCAGGAATGTATTTCCAGTCTCGGGGGAAAGCTGGAAAGCGGCGTCAAGATCTTCGATGCGGAGATCCGAAAGGCGCTGGCTCCCCTGAGGGATCAAGGATTGGATGCGCCTTGCAAGGAGGTTGAATAGGTGTTGTCTAAGCAGGATGTTATCGAAGTCGAAGGCACGGTCACGGAGGCTTACCCGAACGCCATGTTCCAGGTGGAGCTGCCCAATGGCCACAAGATCCTCGCGCACATATCCGGCAAGCTTAGGATGAACTTCATCCGGATTCTTCCGGGTGACAAAGTAACCATAGAGCTTTCGCCCTATGACCTGACCAGGGGAAGAATCACCTGGCGCGGCAAGGCGTAAAACCATCCCCAACAGCAACGGAGGAAATGAACATGAAAGTTAGACCGTCTGTTAAGCCCATCTGCGAGAAGTGCAAGGTCATCAAGCGCAAGGGCCGCGTCATGGTCATCTGCGAGAACCCGAAGCACAAGCAGCGTCAGGGCTGATAAAACCGCTTTATCTGATTGCGTAGTGCGGCTGCATGGGAAGAAATTCCTGTGATCTGCGTGATTTTGATAAGATAAGATAAAATCACACAAACGAACCTTACGATCTACGGAGGTGTTGAGGCACAATGGCACGTATTGCGGGTGTTGACCTGCCCAGAGAAAAGCGCGTCGAAATCGGACTGACCTACATCTTTGGTATCGGCAGAGTGACTGCCGACAAGATCCTGGAGGAGACCGGCATCAATCCGGATATCCGCGTGAAGGATCTTTCTGAGTCCGACGTGGCGAAGCTCAGAGAATATATCGAACACAACCTGAAGGTGGAGGGTGATCTCCGCCGTGAGGTTTCTCTCAATATCAAGCGTCTTGTGGAAATCGGCTGCTACAGAGGCGTGCGTCATCGCCGTGGCCTGCCCGTCAGAGGTCAGTCCACCAAGCAGAACGCGCGTACCCGCAAGGGCCCCAAGAAGCAGGTCGCCGGTAAGAAGAAAGCGACGAAGTAAAGCTTAGCAAGGAGGGAAAATCATGGCGAAGACCACTAAAGTGACCAAGCGTGTGGTTCGCAAGCGCAAAGAGCGTAAGAACGTTGAGCGCGGCGCGGCGCATATCGCTTCGTCCTTCAACAATACCATCGTCACCATCACCGATACCGCCGGAAACGCCCTGTCCTGGGCGAGCGCCGGTGGACTCGGTTTCCGCGGCAGCAAGAAGTCCACGCCCTTTGCGGCGCAGATGGCTGCCGAAACTGCGGCCAAGGCGGCCATGGAGCATGGCCTGAAGACCGTTGAAGTGTACGTCAAGGGCCCCGGTTCCGGACGCGAGGCGGCGATTCGTTCGCTGCAGGCTGCCGGCCTGGAGGTTTCCATGATCAAGGACGTGACCCCCATTCCTCACAATGGATGCCGTCCGCCCAAGCGCAGAAGAGTGTAAGACAGGAGGTAAAGGTACACCATGGCACGTTATACTGGTTCCGTTTGCCGCCTGTGCAGGCGCGAAGGCACGAAGCTGTTTCTGAAGGGCGACCGCTGCTACTCCGCCAAGTGCGCGATCAGCAAGCGCCCCACGCCTCCCGGCATGCACGGTCAGGCGAGAGCTAAGAAGATGAGCGAATACGGCATGCAGCTGCGCGAAAAGCAGAAGGTGCGCCGCACTTACGGCGTGCTGGAGACGCAGTTCCGCCGCACGTTTGACAACGCAGACCGCATGAAGGGCATCACCGGTGACAACCTGCTGAGCCTGCTCGAGCGCCGTCTGGACAACGTTGTTTACCGTCTGGGTCTTGCTTCTTCCAGAGCGCAGGCCCGTCAGTTCGTCCGCCACGGCCACATCACCGTCGACGGCAAGAAGGTCAACATCCCCTCCTTTGTTGTGGAAGTCGGCCAGGTCATCTCCGTGCGCGAAAAGAGCCGCGACATGGAGCACTTCAAGGCGCTGCGCGAGGGCACGACCCACGTCGTTCCCAAGTGGCTCACCTTTGAGGCCGAGCAGCTGCAGGGCACCGTCAACGCACTGCCGCAGCGCGAGGACGTCGATATGTCCTTCGAAGAGCACCTCATCGTCGAGTTGTACAACAAGTAATTGCTGTGCGGCTTGATCTGAGAAATGCCTTTGAAGCAGCGATCGACCCCAATTGCGATGCGACTTGTGCTTGATGAGGAGGGACAGAAGTCATGATTGAAATGGAAAAGCCCAGAATCGAATGTGTTGAGATCAGCGCAGACAACAAGTACGGAAAGTTCGTCATTGAACCGCTGGAGCGCGGTTTTGGCACGACCCTGGGCAATTCACTGCGCAGAGTTTTGCTTTCCTCGTTGCCCGGCGTAGCGGTCTCGTCCGTCCGCATCGATGGTGTATTGCATGAGTTTTCCACGGTCCCCGGGGTTAAGGAGGATGTCACCGAGATCATCCTGAACCTCAAGGCCCTGTCCGCCAAGCTGAATTGCGACGGCCCCAAGGTCGTCAACGTCTCCGCCTCCGGCGAATGCGTTGTGACCGCGGGCGATATCGTTTGCGACGAACAGGTCGAGATCATCAATCCCGACCTGGTTCTCGCCACCTTGAACGAGGATGCGCACCTGAACATGGAGATCACCCTGTGCAAGGGCCGCGGTTATGTTTCGGCTGACCGCAACAAGACCCCCAACATGCCCATCGGCGTGCTGCCGGTCGACTCCATCTTCACCCCCATCCGCAAGGTGAATTACACCATCGAGAACACGCGCGTAGGCCAGATGACGGACTACGACAAGCTCACCCTCGAGGTGTGGACAGACGGAAGCATCAAGCCGGATGAAGCCACTTCCGCAGCGGCAAAGATTTTGTCCGACCATCTGACGCTGTTTATCAATCTTACCGAGAACGTTGTGCCGGTTGATTTCAATGAGCCGGAAGACAACAAGATGGAAAAGGTGCAGGAGATGACCATCGAAGAGTTGGATCTTTCCGTCCGCGCCTACAATTGCCTCAAGCGCGCCAACATCAACACGGTTGCCGAGTTGATCCAGCGCAACGAGGAAGACATGATGAAAGTACGCAACCTGGGCAAAAAATCGCTCGAGGAAGTGGAGCAGAAGCTCGCCGCGCTGGGCCTTGGCCTGCGCCGCAGCGAGGAGTAAGCCCCGCAGCGTAACAACTTTTTGATGCGAATGCAGGTGCGAAACAGAAGCACCATACACCCGTGCGGGCGGATGCCCCGCCCGCAGGGCGATTTGCAAGGAGGGAAACAACCATGGCCACTGAACGCAAGCTCGGCCGCCCGGCTGACCAGCGTAAGGCACTCCTGCGCAACCAGGTCACCCAGCTGATCTGGAACGGCAAGATCGTCACCACCCTGGATCGCGCCAAGGAGGTGCGCTCCATCGCGGAAAAGCTCATTACTCTTGCCATGCGCGAGTGTGATAACACCGTTGAAGTCACCAAGACCTACAAGAACGACAAGGGTCAGGAAGTCACCGAAACCTTCGTCAACGACGCGCCCAGCAAGCTGCACGCGCGCCGCATCCTGATGGCGTACCTGTACGACATCCCGGAGCAGAAGAAGGACGATGAGTCCAAGGCGGACTTCAAGGCTCGTACCAAGGACAACAAGCATCCCGTTGTGGAGAAGATGTTCCGCGAGTACGCGCCCAAGTACAACAAGCGTAAGGAAGAACTCGGCCAGGGCGGCGGTTACACCCGTATCCTGAAGATGGGTCCCCGCAAGGGCGACGCTGCCGAGCAGGTCATCCTGGAGCTCATCTAATCGGTGAACCGATAGAAACAAAAGGGACGTTCCCATGCAAGTGGGGGCGTTCTTTTTTGCGTGTTTGCAGGGAGAAACGGGGGAAGAATGGCCCGTCAGCGGCGGCGGGGGCTTTGCCCCCGCCGCCGCTGACGGGCGGGAGGCCCGACGCTTGCCCAGCGAAGCTGGGCCGTGGGTGCGGCGCTGCGCGCCGCGCCCGCGCCGCCGCTGCGCGGCGGAAGCGTCGGGCCTCCCCGTTCCTGGGGCGATTGCGCGCGGAATTGGGGAGAGGGGACGCGCTCCGGCTTGCCAGCTGCGAAAACTGTTGCTATAATCAAAACGGAAAACAGGAATGCGAAACGCAGATGGGAGTGGAAGAAAAATGTCCATCTTCAGTGTGGAATATATGAAAAAGAATCGAAAGATCGGTGCGCTGACCCGAACGGCAAGACGGCGCAGGGGGCAGAAGCAGCTGGACGCCGCCCGTGCGCTGGCAGAGATCGGCGACGGTGAAGCGGCGCGCGCGCTGCTTCAGCTGGCATCGGACGACGACATCGCGGTGTGGGAGCCGGCACAGCAGGCGCTGACGGAGATCCGCAACGACGCAGCCGTGCCCGCGCTCTGCGACGCGCTGCTGACGGGGAAATACGAGCTGGCCAAGCCCGTGCTGGCCGCGCTGACCAATATGGAATCCGACCTGGCGCTGGACGGATTGCTCAAGGCCCTCGAAAACGAACGGCTCGCGCCCGATGTGCTGGCCGCGCTGCACGGCAAGAAACGCGCCGAGATGGTGCCGCCGCTGGAAAAGCTGCTGCGCGAGATGGCCGGGCGGGAAGCCGCGGGGTCGAAAACGCGGATGTGGCAGCAGAGCATCTGCCGCGACATCCTGGCGCTGTTGAGCGAGGTGGACGACGTGAGCACCGTCAAGGCGCTGCACCACTTCCTGCGTGAGGAGGAAAACGCGCCCGCAAGGCTGCGCGTCCAGGCGGCGCATGCGCTGGCTGCCAAGGGCCTGGAGGGCGAGGAAGCGCTGGCGGGCTATGTCGGGGAAAACTTTTCCGATGTGAGCCGCGTGATGCTGCTGATGGAGTGCATGCCCAACGAGGAGCTGACGGGCATTCTCTTTGAGGTGATGCCGCCCAAGGCCGCCGATGAGTTCGGCCAGTCGCTGATGGCGTGCATGAACCAGATGGACGAAAGCCTGTGGAAATACATCGCCGCGCTGATCGAACGGCTCGACCGCGACAACGCCCGCAGCGCGCTGCTGCTGTGGTTCGTGCAGACCAAGGCCGCCAGCGTGGATGCCGCCTATGTGCTGGCGCGGCATGGCAACACCCGTCCTGTGCTCGTCAAACGGCTGGTGGACATGGTGCGCTACGAAGAGCAGGACGTGCGCCTGCGCGCGGGGAAGCTGCTGCACCGTCTCTACGATGATAAATTGATTACCGAAGAGGGTGTGCACCTGATCGAGGAAAGGAAGAACGACGAGGGCGAGATCGTCGATTACGAGTACATCGGGTATAAGGACTGACCCTCCGCCAAACAGAAAGCTCCGGACGAAAGACCGGAGCTTTTTTGTATGAGGAAAAACGAAAAACCGGAAAGAAACATAAGGGAGCCGAAGAAACGGCAGAGATCGGCGTGCAGGAAACGACGCTGCGCGCGACAGGAGCAGATGCGGAACGCAGGAAATAACCGGAGCGCGCTCCCCGGCTGTCCGCTCAAAGGAAAGAAAGGTAAAACCGAAACATTATTGCAAAACAGCGTTGCACAATATGAAAAAAACGAGGGGAATTTGGGAAATGGAATTGTGAAGAAAACAAATCTGTGCTAACATATTGTTAAGAAAAATAAAAACCATGGGGAGGTTTGAATTTATGCCTTACGTATCGACGATGGAAATCTTTCAGGACGGTTTGAAGCAGGGCTACGGCACGCCCATGTTCAACTGTATCAACTATGAGATGATCCGCTGGGCGATCGAGGCGGCGGAGGAAGTCGGCATGCCCGTGCTGATCGGCCACTACTTCGGCTTTGAGACCAACATGGATCCCGCGGTGGCGGAGATGGTCACCAAATACTACGCCTCCAAGGCCAAGGTGCCGGTGGCGTTCCATCTGGATCACTGCCCCACGGCGGAGATCTGCATCAGCCGCATGAAGCACTTCGATTCCGTGATGATCGACGGCTCGCACTACGACTTTGAGGAAAACGTCCGCCTGACCAAGGAGGTCGTGGACATCGCCCACCAGATGGGCATCGTGGTCGAGGCGGAGCTGGGCAAGGTCGGCAACGCGGGCAATGCCAACGACGTCAACAACCCCGATAACTACACCGACGTCAAGCAGGCCGTCGAGTTTGTCGAGCGCACCGGCTGCGATTCGCTCGCCATCGCCATCGGCAACGCCCACGGCAACTACATCGCCACGCCCAACCTGTCCTTTGAGCGCCTGCGCGAGCTGCGCGCCGCGCTCGATCTGCCCCTCGTGCTGCACGGCGGCAGCGGCATCCCGGACGACCAGTTCGGCCGCTGCGCACTGGAGGGCATGAGCAAGTTCAACATTTTCACCGAATACAACATGGCGCTCTCCAACGCCATGAAGGCCTCGCTGGATAAGGGCAATAAGGGCGGCCTTCAGGTGCTGTGCGACTGCAAGGACGCCTGCAAGGAACTGGTCAAGCACAAGATCAACATGGTCAACCCCAAGGGCCTGCGCGTGATCTAAAAAGACAGACGGCGGCCTGCGGCTTACGGAAGGGAGAGAGTTCCCATGAAGAATTGTTTTACCGGCAAGCGCGTGCGCCTGCGCGCGCTGGAGCCGCAGGACGTCGAAATCTGGGTCGAAAACGATCGCAATAAGGATACCGATATGTCCCGCTGCGACGACTGCATCCCCCTGCCCCGCCCCGAATGGATGCTGCGGCAGGATTTCCCGGAAAGGATCAAGCGCGAAAGCGAGATGCAAAGCTACCGCTTCGTGATTGAAAACAAAGAGGGGCAGGTCGTCGGCTCCATCAACGCCCACAGCGTGGATGTGCGCATGGGTTCGTTCAGCTATGGGCTGGGCATTCAGGAGGAGTTCCGCCACAAGGGCTATGCCTCCGAGGCGATTTTGCTGCTGATGCGCTTTTACTTTATGGAATTGCGGTTCCATAAGTGCAACGCAGCGGCCTATGAATTCAACGAGGCTTCGATCGGCCTGCACGACCGGCTCGGCTTTGTGCGCGAGGGCCGTCAGCGCGAGGTCGGCTATACCAAGGGGCGCTATTGGGACCTGATCGAATTCGGCATGACCAAGGAAGAATTTGAAGAAAAATACAGCGAGTTTTCTCAGGAAGGTTGAAACCCCATGAAAAGAGATCTGATTGCCTACGGCACGCCGTTTATCGACAACCTGGTGCACATCGACCACCTGCCCACGAAGAAGGACGAGGGTGCGCGGATGCTGCAGACCAGCTGGCAGGGCGGCGGAAAGGTGTCCTCGGCGCTGACCGCCTTCGGTCAGCTCGGCGGCGCGTCCTCGATGATCGGCACCGTCGGCGCGGATAGCTACGGCGATTTTCTCGTCAAGGACTATGGCCGGTACAATGTCGATACCAGCCGCATGGTGCGCGACGGCACCAACTATTTCTCGCTCGTGCTCTCCGACCCCATCACCCACGGGCGCAACATCATCTCCCGCCCCGGCACGGTGCGCAAATACACCGTAGAGGACATCGACGAGGAATTTGTGCGCCGGCACCAGGTGCTGCATCTGGAAAACCCGGACGTGGTTTCCCACCGGCTGGCGGAGATCATACACGAAAACGGCGGCACCGTGTGCTATGACGGCGACGGCTATTCCGAGCAGGCGCAGCAGTTCCTGCCGGAGATCGACGTATTCATCGGCTCGGAGTTCTACTACACCAAGCTCTTCGGCGACAGCGAGGAATATGAAAAGAATCTCCGCTCCGTGATGGAAAAGGGTCCGCGCATCGTGGTGTTTACGCTGGGCGACAAGGGATCGGTTGTGGCGTGGAAGGACGGCTATTATTTCGCGCCCGGCTACAAGGTCAAGGTGGTCGATACCCTCGGCGCGGGCGACGTCTACCACGGCGGTTTCCTCTACGCGATGATGGAGGAAAAGCTCCCGCCCGATCAGTGCGCGCAGTTTGCCAACGCGGTTTCCGCCATCAAGTGCACCGGCATCGGCGGAAGAGCCGCCACGCCCACCTTGCAGATGGTCAAGGACTTCATGGCCACCGGCGAATGCGACCGCAGCCTGATCGAGGAAAAGACCAAGCTCTACGAAACCTTTAACGCCTGATTTCTCAAAAATAAAGAATTTGAAGCAGCACATTCAAAATAAACGAAACGGAGGGGCTACTCAATGGAAAAATTCGTCAAGATCGGTATCGTTCCCATCAAGCGCGGATTCACGGACATGGTTTCCGCACTGGAGCAGAAAAACCTCTTCCTGAACAAGTGCAGGCAGATTGCGCCCGACGCGGTTGCGCTGTGCGATCTGGAGGGCGTGCTGCCCGAAGGCATCCTCTATGATGCGGATCAGCTGGACGCTGTGCGCGAATACCTGCTGGAGCAGAAGGCGGACGCGCTGTTCATGCCGCACTGCGATTTCGGCAACGAGGAAGTCGTCGGTCGGCTGGGCGCGATGATGAAGCTGCCCGTGCTGGTCTGGGGCAACCGCGACCCGCTGCCCGTGCCCGGTATGCGCGACCGCGATACCCAGTGCGGAACGCTGGCCTCCACCAAGTGCTTGCAGCGCTACCGCGTGCCGTTCTCCTACATCATCAACAGCGATGTGGACGGCGAGATGTTCCAAAAGGGCTTTATCGACTTCTGTTCCGTGGCGGCGGTCGTCAAGAAGGCGCGCGGCATGCGCATCCTGTCGGTCGGCTCCCGCCCGCAGCCGTTCCTTTCCGTCATCTACAACGAGGACGAGCTGCTGCGCAACTTCGGCATCGAAGTGACGCCCTATACCTCCGCAATCCTGGCCAAGGATGTGCAGAAGATCCTCGAAACCCGCACCGAAGAGGTGGAGGCGGGCGTAAAGGAATACGCCGCCAAGGTGGATGTTTCCGCCATGCCCATCGATAAGCAGCGTGCGCAGCAGGCATTGAAGCTGGCGCTGATCGACAAGGTGAAGGCCTCCAAGTCCGACGGCGTGGCGCTGGAATGCTGGACCGTGCTGGGTCAGGCCATCGGCGTGGGCGGCTGCCAGGTGATCGGCATGCTGGCGGACCTGGGCATCCCCTGCGCGTGCGAGAGCGACGTGCTGGGCGCGGTTTCCGCCGTGATGCTCCAGGCCGCGACGCTGGGCAGAGAGCCCATCTTCTTTGCGGACATCACCGTGCGCAATGCCAACGACGACAACACCGAGCTGTTCTGGCACTGCGGACCGTTCCCCGTGTCGCTGGCGCATCCGGGCAGCAAGCCCGCCATCGCCGAGGGCGGTCAGGGTCAGTTTGAGCTGCGCAACGGCGATGTGACCATCTGCCGCATGGACGCGCTGGAGGGCAAGTACACCCTGATGAGCGGTCAGGGCAAGGCTGTGGACGGCCCCGCCAAGGGCGGCACCTATGTCTGGGTCAAGGTCAGCGACTGGGAAAAGTGGGAGGAAAAGCTGGTCTTTGGGCCCTACATCCACCATGTCGCGGGCGCGTTCGGCTCTTACAGCCAGATTCTTTCCGAAGCCTGCAAATACCTGGGCGCGGTTGAGCCCGATCCCATGGATCCTGTCAGCCGCGTGCTGGGCAAGTGATCTGAAAAAAAGCATTACTGCGGAGCCTGACGGTCATTCAGACCGTCAGGCTCCTTTTTTTTGTCGGGAGCGCGGGACATCCCTGAGGCAATTAGATTGGGCTAAAACTAAAATAATATTGCGAAAAAAGAAAAGAGGTTGAAAATAATATAGCGATGTGATAAAATGCTGAAGCAGAAGGACAAAGGAGGGAATATCCATTGAAAACACTGAAACGATGGGGAATCTTGACGCTCTGTGCGCTGCTGCTGACAGGGCTGCTGACGGTGCCTGCGCTGGCGGATTCAGCTGTGCCGGAAGCGGGAAAGGCGATGATCGGAGAGACCCAATACAATACGCTGGCAGACGCGATTGCCGCCGCGCAGGATGGAGATACGATCGTGCTGGGCGAGGGACTGTATACAACCTACAAAGCGGCGTCGCCGAATAAGAGCCTGACTTTCGTGGGGCAGGGCGCGGACAAGACCAAATGGGGCATTGGCGCGACAATTCCCGATCCGGCGTATTTCGGCACGGAATATAATGGTGATTATTCCTTTGACGGCTGCAACAGCATCACGTTCAAAAACATGACGTTGCAGTCCGGAACGGCGGATTATCTGGGCTTTATCCGCATCGACCACACCGCCGTGGAGAATTGCACCATCAACGGCAAGACCTTCTACTGGGGATATCAGACCGCCCGCTTCACGAACACGACCTTCAACGCGCCGGCGGGGGATTATGCGATCTGGACGTATTCTTCTCCGGAGATGACCTTTGACGGCTGCACGTTCCATTCTTCGGGCAAAACGATCAATGTCTACACGGATTATGGCGCGGGAAAGAATGACATCACGGTGAACTTCAAAAACTGCACGGTCGTTTCCGAGAAGGACGGCAAGTGCGTGATGAACATCAACGACTTCAACATGGGCGATTTTAAGTACCGCATCAACATCGAAGGGAAGAACACCGTCACGGGCATTACCCCGGACAACAAGGACAACAAAAACGAAGAAAAGGCAGAGAAGGACACCAGCTGCTCCAAGCTTTTCGAGTTCAAAAATGCAACGAATAATTCCGGACGCACGATCGTCAGCATCGACGGCACGGTGGTCTGGCAGGACGGCAAGAAGACCGGCCATGCCATTGACACCGAGAATGACAAGTATACCGACGGGTACAAGGACGACGCCTTTGATGTGACGGAAATCATGCCCTGGACGGAGCAGGCCGACGGCTCCTTCCTGCGCAAGGTGAGGAAGGTTTGTCAGTACTGCGGCTTCAGCGAGGAAGTGGAGGAGAGAAAACAGCCCGAACCCACTCCCAGCTACACCGAGCCCGAGGCGTACCCCGATTACAGCGAGACGAGCGCCCCGACGCCGCCCCCGACGCCGACCCCGGTTCCTGCACCGGACAGTGACGTTGCGCCGAAGACGGGCGGGAATGACGGCGCGGCATGGGTGCTGGCGCTGCTGGCGGCCGGCACGGCAGCCTTCGCAATGCGCAAGCGCGCAAGAGGATGACGGATCGGCTCGGATAAACCGTTCTGCTGGTAAATTAATTGTAACAAAGCCCCTGCGGCGGACAAACTGTCCGCTGCGGGGCTTTTTGCGCGAGGGGGGATGTGGTATAATAAGCCGAAAAGGAGGCAGAATGCCCAATGGATGCTCAGGAAAAGGAAGCAAAACTGATCGAATGGTTGAGGGAAAAGGGCCGCATCGCCATCGCGTTTTCCGGTGGCGTTGATTCTACATATCTGCTGCGCGTGGCGATAGACGCGCTGGGGAGCGATAACGTGCTGCCCATGCACGCGCAGGCGCAGCTGCACTCCCGCCGGGAGGAACACGAGGCGGAGGATTATGCGCGGGACATGGGCGCGCACCTGGTGGTGCTGCCGATGGACATGCACGCCGTGCCCGGCCTGTGCGACAATCCGCCCGACCGCTGCTATATCTGCAAGACGGCGGTGTTCACCGCGCTGTGGGATTATGCGCGGGCGCACGGCTTTGACACGCTGGCCGACGGCTCCAATGCCGACGACGTGGGCGATTACCGCCCCGGTATGCGCGCGCTGAAGGAGCTGGGCGTATCCAGCCCGCTCAAGGAGCTCGGCATGACCAAGGCGGAGATCCGCCAGCGCTCCGCGTTCTACGGCCTGCCCACGGCGGGAAAGCCCGCCCTGGCCTGCCTGGCGACGCGCATTCCCTACGGCACAAAGCTGGAGGAAGCCGTGCTGCGGCGCATTGATCTTGCGGAGACCGCGCTGTTTGCGATGGGGCTGACGCAGGTGCGCGTTCGGGCGCACGGCAACGTGGCGCGCATCGAGGTGCCGAAGGAGGACATCCTCGCCGTGGCGCAGCGCGCGCAGGAGGTCGCCGAGGCGGTCAAGGCCTGCGGCTTCGACTTCGCCGCGCTCGATCTGAGCGGCTACCGGATGGGTTCGCTGAATATCCACTTGGACGAAAAGAAGTAAGGCGCGGAGGCGGAGAAAACGGGAACGGGAGACGAAGGGCGGACGGCGGAAGCCGGAACCGAGTGCTCCTTCGGGGGTGCGCCGCCGCGTGCCCGTCTTGCGCCGGGCCCGCGCTGCGCGCTCCGCGCGCGCCGCAGCCTCCGTTCCGTCGGACGCGGCGGCGCACCCCCTGCCGGGTTCCTGCCACACCGCTTCAGGAACGAACGGGGCCGAAACCGCATCTGCGCGCGCAAAGGGAAATTAAAGAGCGAAACTGGAGATAGAAAGGCTCCCCTTGAGGGGAGCTGGCCCGGCCGCAAGGCCGGGACTGAAGGGTGGGGGAGAAGAGACGATGAAAGACGTAAGAGAGATCCTGTCCCGCGTCAAGGACGGCGAGCTGAGCATCGAGGACGCCGTGATCGAGATGCGGCTGGAACCGTTTGAGGATTTGGGCTATGCGCGGGTCGATCATCACCGCGCGCTGCGCCAGGGGGTGGCCGAGGTCATCTATTGCGCGGGGAAAACCCCCGAGCAGACCCGCGGCATCACCCAGGCCATGCTCCGCCGCGGTGCGGAGAATATATTGCTCACCCGCGTGCGCCCCGAGCACTACGAGGCTGTGCGCGATTTAGACGACGATGTGGAGTACCACAGGGACGCGCGCATCGTCGTGGTGAAGCGGAGAGAAACCGTCAAGCCCGAAACGCATATCTGCGTCGTGACGGCGGGCACCAGCGACCTGCCCGTGGCGGAGGAAGCTGCCATCACCGCGGAGGTGCTGGGCAATACCGTCGATCGCGTCTATGACGCGGGCGTGGCGGGGCTGCACCGGCTGCTCGCCAGCGCAGAGACCATGATGCGCGCCAATGCGCTCGTCGTCGTGGCGGGCATGGAGGGCGCGCTGCCCTCCGTCGTGGGCGGTCTTGTGGATCGTCCCGTCATCGCGGTGCCCACGTCCGTGGGCTACGGCGCAAACTTCGGCGGGCTGTCCGCGCTGCTGACCATGCTCAATTCCTGCGCCAGCGGCATCTCCGTGGTCAATATTGACAACGGCTTCGGCGCGGGTTACATCGCATCGCAGATCAATCACACCGGCTTTGCCGCTTATAAGGAGGAAGAAAAATGAAGATCCTGTATTTTGACTGCTTTTCCGGCATCAGCGGAGACATGACCATGGGCGCGCTGCTCGACGCGGGCGGCGATGCGGAAGCCCTCAAGCGCGATCTGGCCAAGCTCAATCTGGGCGACGCCTTCCACCTGCACATCCAGAAAAAGCTCAAAAACGGCGTGATGAGCACCCATGTGGACGTGGCGACCGATCATGTTCACGGCGACCACGATCATGACCATGAGCATGACCATGACCATGAACATGAGCATCACCATGACCACGAGCATGACGAACACGACCACAAGCATGAGCACGACCACGAGCATGAGCACGACCACGACCATGAGCACGACCACGACCACGAGCACGACCACGACCACGAGCATGACCACGACCACGACCATGACCATGACCACGGGCACGACCATGACCACGGGCACACCCATGAGCACGTTCACCGCGGGCTTTCCGACGTGACGGCTGTGATCGAGCAGAGCGATCTGGAGCCGGAGGTCAAGGAGACGGCCAAGAAGATTTTCCGCACGCTGGCCGAGGCGGAGGCCAAGATGCACGGCACGACGGTGGATGAGGTGCACTTCCACGAGGTGGGCGCGATCGACGCGATTGTGGACGTGTGCGGCGCGGCGATTCTGCTGCACCAGCTCAAGCCCGACCGCATCGTCTGCTCGAAGGTCAACGTCGGCACGGGCTATGTGCAGTGTGCGCACGGGCTGTTCCCGGTGCCCGCCCCCGCTGTGGCGGAGATCCTGCGCGGCGAGCCTTACTTCATGGGGCCGGGACGCGGCGAGCTCTGCACCCCCACGGGCGCGGCGATCGTCAAGACCATGGCCGATGAGTTCGGCCGGATGCCCGTGATGGAGGTCGAATCGGTCGGCTACGGCGCGGGCGTGCGCGAGATGGATACCCTGAACGCGCTGCGCGTCTTCATCGGTCACGACACAAAAAAAGCGTAGCCCCCGAGGTGGCCGTGCTGGCCGCCAACATCGACGACATGACGGGCGAGGCCTTCGGGTATCTGATGGAGCGCCTGATGGCGGAGGGTGCGCTGGACGTGTCCTTCGTGCCGCTGACGATGAAAAAGAGCCGCCCCGGCCTGATGGCGCAGGTGGTGGCCAGGGTTGAGGACGAGGAAAAGCTGGGCAACCTGCTGCTGAACGAGTCCACCACCTTGGGGGTGCGCATCTCGCACATGCGCCGCATGATGCAGAAGCGCCGCTTTGAAAGGGTTTTGACCGAATACGGCGAGATCACAGTAAAGATTGCGGAGGGCACCGGCCGCGCCTGCCCGGAATACGAACAGGCGGCGGCGCTGGCGCGCGCGAACCATGTGCCTTATTTGGATGTTTACAATGCAGCGATGAGCGCGTATGAATGCAGCAAGGGTGAGGACGGGCTCTGAAATGAATTTTAAGAAGGAGGCAATGCGATGATGGAGCGGCAGGTATTGGTGGTGAGCACCGGCGGGCGCGAGGGCTTTGCGATGGTGCGCGGCATCCGCAGCGCGGGCGTGTTCTGCGTGCCGACGCAGGCCGGGGCGAAGCTTGAGATCCCGGAAGAGACGCGCGGCGCGGTGGTGATCGGCGCGGCGGACGACGCGGTGCGCAGCAGCATCGACGCGCTGCGCGCCAAGGGTCTGCCGGTGCTGGCCTTCGGCGGGGCGTGCGCATCGCTTTGCGAAGCGCTGGGCGGCGAGATCACCGGCCACGCCGTGACGAGCCAGCTCAAGGACGTGCATTTTGCCAACATCGGCGTCTGCTCCGGCGTGGACGGCGGTATGCGCATGATCGACAGCGCGGAATACCTCTCGCTGCCGCAGGGCTGCCGCACGCTTTCGGTCTGCGAGGGCGCGACCATCGCCTTTGACGACGGAAAGGGCGAGAGCGCCGGCTTCCAGTTCATCCCTGAGGCGCACGACGTCGAGGCCAGCGAGATCATCGGCAACTTCCTGTGGAACGTGCTGCATTTGGAGCCGAATTACAACTGCGAGAGCTTTATCGAGCAGACGGTGCGGGAAATCCGCGCAGCAGTGGGCGACGGGCAGGCGGTCTGTGTGCTCAGCGGCGGCGTGGATTCCACCACGGCGGCGTGCCTGGCGCGGCGCGCGGTGGGCGACCGGCTGCACTGCCTGGTGATCGACAAAGGTTTGGAGCCGGACGGCGAGGTGGAGCGCATCCGTTCGCTGATCGGCGAAGGGCTGGGATTGGAGATCCGCCAGATCAACGCAGCCGGGCGCATGATGGACCAGCTGCAAGGCTGCGTCACGCCCGAATCCAAGCGAAAGGCCGTGGCGCAGTTCATCAGCGACCGCATTGCGGACGAGGCGGCGCGGCTGGGCGGGCGTGTGACGGTGATCCGCGCGACGAACTATCCCGACGTGCTGGAGGGGCACGCATCCAGCGCCCTGCCGGGGGACATCCCCTTTGCGGAGCCGCTGCGCGAGCTGTTCAAGGACGAGGTGCGCGCGGTGGCGGCGGCGCTTTCCGTGCCGGAGGAGATCTGCCAGCGGCAGCACTACCCCAGCGCGGGCATTGCGCTGCGCTGCATGGGCGCGGTCAATGCGCAGAAGCTCTCCATTCTGCGCGCGGCGGATGCGATTCTGCAGGAGACGGTGGCGGAATCCGGCCTGAAAAAGCCCAACATGCGGGCCTTCGTCGTGCTGACGGACTTTGCCGAAGCCTTCCAAAGCGATGCGCCCCGCTATGTGCTGGCGCTGCGCGTGGTCACGGGCACGAGCGAAGAGCGCCCCCATGTGCTGCGCCTGCCGCAGGACGCGGCGGAACGCGCGGCAGCCAGGATGCTGTCCGAAGTGCCCAACGTCTATCGCGTTCTCTACGATTTGTCGCCCATTCCGCCGGCGCGGGTGGAGTGGGAATAATAGAAAAAAGCGTGCCCGGCGAAGGTTTGCCGGGCGCTTTTTGTTCTGCGGGGCAGCGGGATTTGTGGTATAATGAAGAGAGTAAGCGCGAAAGAAGGTGGAAGAATGGCGGAGTTTTATGCCCACGAACGGGTGGCCAAGCGCGCGGCGGAGCTGATCGAGAGCACGGCGGCGGAGCGCCCCGCGGCCTTTTTGACGGGCGCGGAAGGGCCGGACCCGATGTTCTTCCACGGCTTCTGGCGCTGCAAGGCGCGGGGCTTCTCCTTCCGCAAGCTGGGGCTGCACCTGCACGCGGTGCGCTGCCCGGAGTTCCTCTGGGAGCTGGTCGCGGGTGCGGAGGCGAGCGTGCAGAAGGCCTATACACTGGGCTTTTTTACGCACTATGCGCTGGATCAGATTCTGCATCCTTATATTTATGACCAATGCCGCAAGGGGCAGAATTTCGGCTACACGGGCGGCCACGGCGTGCTGGAACAGGCGATAGATGCGACGCTGTACTTGAAGGACACGGGCGCGCGCTGGGGCATGGAGCCGCCGATGAAGGACTTCGGCGTGTTTCTGATCGATAAGCAGGAGGAAAAGGAGATCGACGAGCTGCTCTGCGGTGCGGTCTACCGGGCGTATGCGCCGCTGCGCGTGGCGCGCGGGCAGTTCCGCGAGGCGTTCCGGCACCTGCGGCTGGGCAAGCGATTCATCTCGCACCCCACGTCCTTCAAGCGGAAGCTCTGGCGCGGGCTGGAAAAAACGCTGCACATGAAAAACCTGCTGACCTCCCGCTGTGCGCCCACGGTGCTGCCCACCTGCGACTACATGAACCTTTCCCACCGGGAATGGCGCGACGCGCAGGCGCCCGACGTGCCCCGGCGGGACAGCGTGTACGAGCTGCTCGACCGCGCCGAGCGCCGCGCAGCGGAATACATGGACTGCGTGCAGGGCGTTTGGGACGGCACGCGCACCAAGGCCGAGTTGTTTGCCCTGATGAAGAACCGCAGCTACAACAGCGACGCGCCGAACAGCTCGCGGGACGGCAGGGCGTGAAGGAGAGGGGGACGAAGGACGTCTGACGGAAGGGTTGCCCCAAGGGAGAATTTTCCCCTAGTTCGTTCAAAGAACGCTAGACCCTTTGGTGAGAAACGACAGCCCCTCAGTTTGCTGCGGCAGCCAGCTCCCCCCTTCGCACCGAAACGCCCCTTTGGGACGTTCCGGTGTTGCGCATGGCTTATTTCTTGGAAGCAGCGCACAGCGCTGTTTCCAAGAAAACGCACATGCTTCAGGTTCGCTGCGCGAACCCTGCGGGTAACTTCGCACCGAAACGCCCCTTTGGGAC
>CAJJNQ010000025.1 GCA_905193155.1 uncultured Christensenella sp. | reverse complement strand
AAAGCTCGGTCTGGTTGATGAGCACGAGATATTTGGTGATCTCGTGGTTGAGATAGTTGATGAGGGCTTCACGATCCTCCAAATCGGTGCAGGAGGAATCGTCCGCCTTGCCCTTGACGAACAGATCAATGGCCACCTGAATGTTCTGGTTGGCCAAGCCCTGCATGCGGTGGATTTCCTTAATGGCCTGTGCCAGCGCGGCAGGCGGCGTTTTCAGAGAGGAATCATTGAGGAATTGCAGCCGGTGCGCCACGATGGAATTGTCCTCGCCGGGGATGATGAGTTCGACCAACTTGACCAACTGATTGGTGAAGGGGAAGAAGCAGATCACGCCGACGATGTTGAAGATCATGTGCGCGTTGGCGATTTGACGCATGGGATCGTTCGGGGTGAGCATTTCCACCCATTCGGTAATGGGGAGGAAGGAAACCATGATAAAGAAGACGATGGCGTTGAGGATTTTGATCAGCAGGTGCATCAGCGCGGTGCGGCGGGCGGCCTTGCTGCTGCCGATGGAGGCGAGCATCGCGGTGACGGTGGTGCCGATGTTCTGACCCATGACGATAAAGATGGCGGCATCCAAACCGATCAGGCCCTGCGCAGCCATCAGCTGAAGAATACCGACGGAAGCGGAGGAGGACTGAATGACAACCGTTATCAGCAGACCGGCCAGCACGCCCAGGATCGGCACGCGGCCGAAGGTGGCAAGGAAATTGGCAACTTCCGGCATGTCGCGCAGCTTGGACATCGAATCGCCCATCATATCCAGGCCGACAAAGAGAATGCCGAAACCGGCGATGACGCCGCCGATCTGGCGAACCATCAGTTTTTTGCTGAAGGAATACATCAATACGCCGATCAGCAGGAACGCCGGAGCGATATCCGAAAGCTTGAAGGCGATCAGCTGGGCGGTGATGGTGGTGCCGACGTTTGCGCCGAAAATGACGCCTGCCGCCTGATAAATATCCATCAGCCCCGCGTTGACGAAGCCGACGACCATGACGGTCGTGGCCGAGGAGGACTGCACCAGCATCGTAAAGAGCATACCTACAAGCAGTCCGAGCAGGCGGTTGCGGGTCAGCACCTCCAGCAGATGTCTCAAACTGTTACCGGCGGCGCGCTCCAATTCGTCGCCCATCATTTTCATGCCGAACAGGAACAGACCCAGTCCGCCGCCCAGCATGAAGAAATCTTGCCACGTCATCTTATTCTCTCCTTATGATTCGGTTTCGTACTGCGTCAGGTGGCCGCAGCGGTTCAGACTTTCAAAATCATTCTGCCGCAGCGCTTCATACAGCACAACAGCAACCGAGTTAGCCAGGTTCAGGGATCGGGCGCCTTCTACCATCGGGATGCGGATGCAGCGGTCGTAATGATCGTGCAGCAGCTCTTCCGGCAGGCCGCGCGTTTCCTTGCCGAACACCAGGAAGGCATTGGGCGGGAAATGCACCTGCGTATAGCTTCGGGGCGCTTTGGTGGTTGAATAGAAGAATTCGGCGTCGGGGTACTCTTCCATCAGTTGGGCAAAGGAAGGGTGTTCCTCAATCGTGACCAGGTGCCAGTAATCCAGTCCCGCGCGCTTGACCTGCTTTTCGTCGATGGAAAAGCCCAGCGGGTGGACCAGATGCAGCGTGGAGTGCGTTGCGGCGCAGGTGCGCGCGATGTTGCCGGTGTTCTGCGGGATTTCCGGCTCAACCAATACGATATGCAAGGGGAGGAACATCTCCTTTGTGAAAGGTCTGCGGGCAGGAAAAGAGCTGCAAAAAGCCCAAACTCCCCCCTGGAAGAAAAAATGTCACAAAAATTTTCCGATGTTTCGCGCGATGCAAAAGACGATCAGCAGCGCGCCCAGCGCAATCAGCAGCCAGGAGGGCAGCACGATCTGTTTGAGCTGTCGGCCGAAAAGATAGGGCGACAGCTCGGCAATCCCCATATAGCCCGCCATCAAAACCACGAGAATAAAGGGATTCTGCCGCAGCGCCGCGATGGGGTGACCATGCATCAGCAGGTAGGCAGCGCGCGTCATGCCACAGCCGGGGCAGTCCAGCCCCGTCAGCGAATGAAACAGACAAAACGTCACGCGGCTTTCAAACGGACTGTGAAAGTAGACGTAGATCGAAAATCCCGCAACCGCCGCCACCAGCGACCAGGCGAAGAACGTCATGCCATGGCGGCGGAAAAAGGATTTCTTTTCGGATTCGGGCTGCATAGCGGCAGATTAATACCAGCTGCCGTAAACCAGCTCATCCATTGCGCCCTGAAGAGCGCCGGTGGCAACCAGAATGATGGACATGATGACGGCAAGACCGAAGATGACGGCCGTGGCGATCATCATGGCCTTGGCGGTGCGGCTCTTCTGATCGGCCAGGGCAAGGTCGCCTGCGGCAACCGCCTTGCGCACCTGAGAAGAGGACACGATACCGATAATGCCGGTGATGAGACCGAAGAAGTTGATGCAGCTGCAGCACAGGAAGCAGAGCACCGTCAGCACAATGTTGACCACCAGGTAATCCTTGGGCGCAGCACCGCCGGGCACGGTGTTGGTGACGATGGGCTGCTCAAAGGGCGGCTGCTGATCCTGCGCGGGCTGCTGCCAGGTGTCCTGAGGTGCATCGTTTGCAGCCTGGTGCCAGATATCGGGCTGTTCTGCCGGAGCAGGCTGTTGGACGGGCGCTTCGGACTGGAGGGGCTGCTGTGCGGAATCCGCAGGTTGCTCAGGCTGAACAGGAGTGGGGGTATCCTGGGCGATGCGCACGCCGCAGGAGGTGCAGAAGACGGCTCCGTCTTCCAGTTTGGTACCGCAGTTGGGGCAGAACATAGGTCATGACCTCCTTGGATCAAAATAGTCTATTTGATGTCGAGAAGCATGGAAACGCCGTAAATAACCATAAAAATGACGTAACCAATTGCGAACAGCACGCGAACGCCCATCGTGATGCCGGAGCAGATCGCCATCCAGCGCGCGGTATCCGCTTTGTCCTGAGCAAACGCAGTGCGGCCGGCCTCACTGTGCTTGCGCGCCTGACTGGCAAACACAATGCCCAGCAGCGCCAGCACTGCATCGGCGGAAATAAAGCCGCAGGTCAGAATGCTGACGACGAGCAGCACAATATTGGCGGTGCGATGATCCTTCAAGAGAGCGGGGGAGGCGAGCTGCGCTTGACCGCACTGCGGGCAGAGCGCGTCGCCGTCGGCAAGAGGCGCGCCACAGTTTTTACAAAGCATGAGTGTCTCCTCCTTTTTTCGCTATTGCAGCCATTTTAGGAAAAAGGGACGCCAAACGTCAATGGCTGTCTGGGGGCAGAGCTCCTGACAGCAGTAGCAGCGAATACATTTTTTATAATCGAAATGCGGAATTTTATCCCGGATATCAATGGCCTTTCCGGGGCAGGAGCGTTGGCATACGCCGCAGCCCACGCATTTTTTGCGGTGGAGATACGGATGCGAGCGCACCAGACGCGAAAACGCCGGATTGACGAGAAGCGCCTTGCCTTCGACGGCTGCCTTAACAAAGTCCGGCACGGCGAGGGAATCCACCTCTTCACCCAGCACTTGCGGCACAGGCAGAAGGCCATGCCGTGCGGCGGCGCGCAAAGTAGAAACCTGTTCTGGCTCCAAACCGATCAGTGCCGCACCGACAACATCTGCGGCGTGAGGATTATCGGACACCACCAGTGCACCAATGGCGCGAGGACTTCCGCCGGAAGGCCCCTGCCCCTCCATGCCCACGATGCCGTCCAGCACCGAGAGACAGGGCCTGGCCCATTTTACAATGTCGAGCACGCCGTCGCTGAAATCGTCGATGTCCGAATAGCGTGCGTGGTAATCGATCTTGAGCATCCCAGGCACCAGCCCGAAGAGGTTTTTGACCGCGCCGGTATAGGCGGTCAGCCCGTGGGTTTTGATCTTGCCCACGCTCACGATGCAGTCGGCTTCCGCCGCGCAGCGCATCACGGTGAGCATATGGCTCCTGATGGGGTCGGGCACTTCGACTTCCGCGCCCTCAATAGAGAAATTCAGCTTTGCGCCGGTGCGCTCGGCAACCTCCTTCATGCCGGTCAAGGCATAGAGCCCCGGCAGCATCCCTTCGGTAAACGGCCCGCCGGGACTATCGGCCAGCGTGACCTCACAGCCGCGCGCCTGAAGCACGCGCACCACGGCTTCGACTACGGCGGGGTGCGTCGTGGTGTGCCGGTCGGGATCGCGCTTCATCAGCAGGTTCGGCTTGACCAGTACATTCGCGCCGGGATGAAGCTGCGGAATTTCCGACAGCTGCTTCAGCGCGTTTTCGAGCAGCGTCTCAATGCGCTTTGCATCGTATTTTTCGCACCGGGAGAGCACAACGGACGCCATGCTCATTCCTCCTTGCCGAAAACGGCCTTTTCAATGGCGTGCGCCACGCCGTCCTCTTCGTTGGTCAGCGTCACCCAATCGGCTGATTCCTTGGCGCGGTCTGTGCCGTTGCCCATCGCGACGGAAAGCCCCGCAACCTCGAACATGGAAAGATCGTTTTCGTTGTCGCCGATGGCCATGACCTGCTCCATGGGCAGGTTCAGGCGCTCCGCCAGCGCGCGCACGGCCGCGCCCTTGTGGACGCCTGCTTCCAGCATTTCGAGATTATCCCACCAGGAGGAATTGATCTCCAGGCCGTCGATTTTCTCCATCGCGCTGCGCACGCGCGCAACCTTATCGCGATCGGGAATGAAGGTGACGACCTTCAGCGCGCCGTCGCCAACGTATTTTGGCATCTCGTCGCCCGTGAGCACTTCGCCCTGATAATCGTAGCAGTTGAGCTTGCGCTTGAGGCCGGGGTTGGCGGTGCGGCTCTCCATCACGCTGCCGTCGTCGCAGTAGACGTGGTAATAACATTTCTCTTTTTCGAGAAGCTCCACCACACTGCGCAGACGCGCCTTGGGCAGGCATTCGCAGTAAACGCATTCGTAGGGATCGTTCAGACAGGCCATCGCGCCGTTTGCGCAGATGACGGGCTGGCCGGGCGCGATGGCTTCGGAAAAATCCATCACGTCCGAATAGCGCCGGCCGCTGGCCACGGTGATGTAAACTCCCGCTTCCACCGCACGGCGCAGAACGGAGAGACTATACTCGGAGATTTCCTTTTTCTCATTGAGCAGCGTTCCGTCCAGATCTATGGCAATCAGTTTGATCGGTTGCATGACATCCCTCGCTTTGCCGGGGCTTTCTGCGTCCCGGTCATACTGTGTCTATCATATCATAATTGCCCGCCGCTTTTCTACATTTATTTTTATTTTTGCAAAGGCAGCCGCAAAAAATCGCATAAAAATTGCATAAAAAACGCACGGCCCAAACCGTGCGCAAAATCTCGTTGTCAATCCTCCTTGGGAATGGGCATGTATTGTGTCACTACGCCGGGGACGCATTCCCTCGCGTCATCCAGCTGAATGATGATTTCTTCCTCACGGTCGGCAAAAGCCTGCATATAGTAAACGCAAGGCTCCTTTTCGCAGATCACCTCGCCGTGATAGAGATTCGTTTGCAGGTGCTGAACCAGCGCTTCGGCCGTCTGCGCATTCGGCGCACGCAGCACGCACAGATACATCGTGCTCTCCACTTGCAGCGACAGGCGCGCGTTGAACCTGTAAAGCGTCTCGAAAACCTCCGGTTCGCAGAACCGCGCCGGATTGTTGGGCGGAATCATCATCGCCGCACCCCGCCTTTCAGGAGAATACTGTCGATAGTATAACATATTTTTTGAATTGTGTAAATCTATATACGGATAAATGGTATAAATAAATAATTATATTTGATATTTACAGACGTGAAATAATATTGTATAATGAAAGAAAAGCAACGGAAATGAGAACATTCGGAAAAAATGAAAAAGCAAGAACGGGGAGGTCGGATGGATTGAACTGGAAATCTCTCCTGGAGCAGCGGATTTACAGTAAGAAAAACTTTTCGCCAAAGGCTTGGCGATGGATCGCATGGGCAGTGGGAGCGGCATTGCTGCTCCTGTCTGCGAAGCTTCTGCTCTTTGACCTCGGCCCGCAATACGGCCCCGGTGCATCCGCCGGAACCATCGCTGCGCGGAACTGCTTTTCTCCTCTCGTCTGGGGGATGATCCTGGCGCTTTCGCTGGCGCTGCTGAACGTGCTTCGCCGGGATACCGGAACGTGGGAATGGCTTCCCGCACTGGCAGTTACCGCTTTGCTCTGGTCGCAGACGGATACGCCGGTCTGGTTTTCCGCTTATCCGGATCATCCCATGAACCGGATGCCCATGGGAATGACGGCGCTGGTGTGCATCGGCGTGCTCACGGCGCTCGGAACGATGGCGGGAAAGCAAAGAACGCGAGGCAGCGCGGCTAGAGTGGCGTGGCTTTTGGGGGCGGTTCTGCTCTCCTGCGCGGGGGATCTGCTCTATGAGGTGATGCATGAGGTGGAGGCAAGCACCATGAAGGCAATGATCACCTGGAAAAACCCGTGGCCGTTTGCCGCGATGTATTGGGGCGTTCCGCTGCTTCGGCTGCTGGGCGGCCTTCCGTCCATCTTTCTGATGAAAAGAAACCCGGCAGGCGGCGCGGTGCTCCTTGCGGTCGGTTTGGCAGGTTGCTTGCTCTGCCTGCTGGAATGGTTCGGCGTTCCGCTGAGCATTGCCGCCGGGCAGAATAGAACGCTCACGGTGTTCGCCCTGCTGCTGTTCGGAGGAATCCGGTGTGTTTTACCGGAAAGGAATCTGGTTTGTCAGTCAAAGAGTTGACAATCCACAAACAATGTGGAGGCGGTTGTCCGTCTGCACACATTTTAGGAGTGAAAATGAAGAAAATAGTGATTTTATCCTTGCTCATTGCTGCGATCCTTTGCGGATGTGCGACGCAATCCCATTCCGAAGGGACGGCGGTGCAGATAAAGGCGACACCGGAGATAAAGGCAACACCGGTGGCCGGCGCAAGTTCCTCTGCGGTTCCGACAGAATCCGCGGAAGCGTTTGCTTTACCCGATGCGATTGAAAAGGACGGGAAGATTCTTTTTCCGGACGGGGACGTGAAAAATTTCCGCTATTCCGATTACCTCTCGCAGGACGAGCCGCTGAACCTGACGGAAGAAGAGGTCGACGAGCTTCTGCATTTGCTGCGCACGGCGGCGGAAGAAAAGGAGAACAAGCCCGAGAAGCTTCACGGCGCGTTCACGGGAACGAGCCTGTGCTTTGAGCTTTATGGGGAAAAGAACCAACAAGTTCGGCTGGATGCGGTGTCGGACGGGCGGATCAACGTAAGCCTGTGGGATGCGTCTGCCGAAGAGATGACAAGCGACCAACTTTACTCCGCCGATTTGCTGGAATGGATTCAGCAAAAGACGGGCTATCGCGTCCTCACGGTGGAGGAACTGCGGCGAATCACCAGGGTTCACTGCGCTGATGCGGCGCTGGACGAAGAGACAGCAGAAGCGCTGCTTTCCGTGATACAAAGCGGAAAAGCGGTTCCTTCCGACGGGCCGCACGATCTGCTTCATTTGGAATTTGCAACGGAGGACGGCAAAATGATTTCGGGAGGATTGGATAGGGAATGCGGACTCGTGATCGTGGAAAACGGTGCTTACGGCCCCATAGATGAAGAATGCCTAAAACGCTTTTGGGAAGAAATAAAACAACAATAAAAAGAAGCAGCCGTTTCCAGTGTTTGCGGAAACGACTGCTTTGAAGTTATGGGAGATTACTTCTGATCGCTTTCGATCTGCGCGGCGCGGTGACGGGCCAGCAGGTTCTGGATGCGCTGCATCGGGTTGAGCAGCGGGGAGATGGAGCGATCGTGGTTCAGGGTGGCGATGATGAGCGCGATGTACTTGCTCATGTCCACCTCGATGAACCAGGGCTGCTGGCGCAGTTCGGGACGCAGATAGTTCAGGTTCGTCGCCAGGATGTAGTCGAACAGGCCTTCCTTATAAGCCTGGTTGAACACCTCGATGCCGTTGGTGAACATCGCAAACGTGGTCGCCATGAAGATGCGGCCGCACTTACGGCGCTTCAGCTCACGCGCAAGGTCGAGCATGGAGTCGCCGGTGGCCAGGATGTCGTCTGCAATGAGCACGTCCTTGCCCTCGACCGATTCGCCCATGTATTCGTGCGCGACGATGGGGTTGCGGCCGTTGACCACGACGGAGTAGTCGCGGCGCTTGTAGAACAGACCCATGTCCAGACCCAGCATCGTAGCGTAGTAGATGTTGCGGTTGGCAGCGCCCTCGTCGGGGCTGATGCACATCATGTGGTCGCGGTCGATCTTGAGATCGGGCAGCTTGCGCAGCAGCGCCTTGAGCATTTGGTAGGTGGGATGCACGTTTTCAAAGCCGGAGCGCGGGATCGCATTCTGCACTCTGGGGTCGTGAGCGTCGAAGGTGATGATGTTGTCGATGCCCATCGCGGTCAGCTCCTGAAGCGCCATGGCGCAGTCCAGAGACTCGCGGGCGGCGCGGCGGTGCTGGCGGCCTTCATAGAGGTAAGGCATGATGACCGAGACGCGCTTGGCCTTCTTGCCCTCGGCGGCGATGATGCGCTTGAGGTCCTGGAAGTAGTCGTCCGGAGACATGGGCACGTCCATGCCGTACATGCGGTAGGTGTTGGAATAGTTGGTCACGTCGCAGAGAATGTAGAGGTCATAGCCGCGTACGCTCTGACGGATGACGGCCTTGCCTTCGCCGGAAGAGAAGCGGGGGCAGTCGGCGTCCAGCAGGAAGTTGCTGCGCAGATAGCCGGGATAGGTCAGCAGAACCTGATCGGCGTTTTCGGGTTCCTTTTCCCACTTAACCAGATAGGAGTTGACCTTTTCGCCCAGGCTCTTGCAGCCGTCCATGGCAATGATTCCAAGAGGTCCGACCGGCTGCGGGTCGTTACCGAAACGAGACGGGATGTCCGACATGAGTGTTACCTCCCAACGTATTGTAAACACAGTATAGCACGTTTGGACAAAAAATTCTGTAAGAATCCGGAATCTACCGAATATTTTACAATTCCTTTATCAATAAAGTACGACGCATAAGCATATTTGGGAGAAAAGAAGGGGCATTTTTCTGATAAAGCAGCCAATTTCCCGAACAAGAAAGATTGGGACTTTACGGCGCGTACCGGGTAGGATAAAATAATTAAAACACAGTTTGCGGCCCCGAATGGGGGAAGAGGAGAAAAACGTGGCGGAGACAAGGCGGAGAATCACGCTGCTGGCGGCGGATGCCGACCGGCACCTGCAAGCGCACCTTGCCGCGCTGCCGCTGGAAGAGGTAGGCGTGCGGCTGCTGGGGCAGGCGGAAAGCGGAGAGCATGCGCTGGAGGACTGCCGCAGGGTGCATCCCGACGTGCTGCTGGCTGAGATTCATCTGCCCGGCTTGGACGGCCTTGCTTTGGCGGAAGCGCTGCGGAAAGAACAGCCCGGTCTGCGCGTGATCTTTTTGACGGCTGCGCAGGACTTTGACTGCGCCCGGGCAGCGGTACAGGTGGGCGCAGCGGGATATTTGCTCAAACCCATTCGCGAGGAAGAGCTGCTTTATACGCTGCGCCGCATCGCGGAAGAAAAACAGGCGATTCGTGCGGAAGAACGCGAAGGCCTGCCGGAGCAGAGCAAGGAAGTATATCACGTCCTCACGGAAGCGGAAACGGCACTGCACCGCCTCCTGCACCGGAACGATACGGTAAAAGCAGTAAAGGAGATCGAGACGCTGCTGGGAAAGATGCCCTCCCGAACACAGAAAAAGTTGATGACGCTGGAAATATTGAGCCTGATCGGGCGAGTCAGCGCCGAGAAGGGCTGCGTGCTGCCGCCGGAGAAGCTGCTGGCGCTGCACCAAAGCGTGATGGAAGCGCAGGACGCGCAAACCCTGCTGAATGCAGCGGGAGAAGCCCTGAGCGAATGGCCGGAAGCGGAGCGGGAATCGTCCGGCAGCCTTGCAGCGGATGCGGAGCGCATCATCGGGAGAAAATATATGCACAGCGGGCTGACCGTGCAGGCCATCGCGCAGGAGATGAACCTTTCGCCCAACTATCTGTCCGCTGCCTACCGTGGCGCGACGGGTGTGCGGCTGGGCGAGGCGATCTGCCGCATGCGCATGGAGCGCGCGCAGGCGCTGCTGCGCGGAACCGATTTGCGTCTGGAAGAGATTGCGCGATCCGTCGGGTTTGAAAACGCGCGCTATTTCGTCACGGTCTATCAGAAGCAGATGGGGGAACATCCGCTGGACTTCCGGAAAAGAGAACAAAGATAAAAAGGAGGAACACTGAACGATGTGCTTTCGGCCCGATACGCAGGCGCTGCGGCTGGAAAACGTCAATCTGTATGTGATGCGTCATGTCGGTGTGCGCGTGCTGCTGCTCGATGCGGATAACACCATCACCCGATGGAACAGCCCGGAGATTTCGCCGCAGGTGAAGGAATGGGTGCGCACGGCTAAGGAGGCGGGCTTTGCGGTGCTGGTGGTTTCCAACAACCACGCCCCGCGGCTGGAGCCGATCTCCCGCCAATTGGAGATCAACTGCATCCCACAGGTGCGCAAGCCCCTGCCCTTTCGTCTGAAAAAACTGGCTAAACAGCTGGGCGTCAAGCCCAAGCAGTGTGCCATGATCGGGGATCAGATCCTGACCGACGTGTTGGCGGGCAATCTGGCGGGTATGCACACCGTGCTGTTGCAGCCCATCGATACCAGCGCGGAATTCAAGGGCACCAAGATCAATCGCAAGCTTGAAAAGGTGATTAAGAAACTATGGAAAATCGTTTGACGGTGCGCTTCGGCCCCGCGGGAAACTGCGAGGATTTTTACGAAAAAGGCTATAAATCCACCGTACAGGCTCCGGAATATCTGGAAAAGATGGGGCTGGACGCCTATGAATATTCCTGCGGACGCGGCGTGCTTCTCAAGCAGGAGACGGCGGAAAAGATCGGCCGGGCCGCGGCGGATCATCATGTCGCGCTGTCCATTCATGCGCCGTATTTTACCAACCTTTGTAATCCCGATCCCGCCAAGCAGGATGCGACGGTGAACTATATCCGTCAGGCTGCACAGGCGATCTGCTGGATGGGCGGGACGCGCGTCATCTTTCACCCCGGCGCGCTGATGAAGAGCACACGCGAGGCGGCGCACGAGCGCGCTCTTGCGCTGATGCATCGTGTCACGGACGAGGTGCTTTCCGAATTTCCGGAGATCGTGCTCTGCCCGGAGACGCTGGGCAAGCGCAACCAATACGGCACGCTGGAGGAAGTGCTGGCTCTGTGCGCGCCCTATGGCGAGCGGGTGCTGCCCTGCATTGATTTTGCGCATCTGCACGCCGCGGGCTGTGGGTGCATCCGTTCCCGTCGGGATTTTGCCGCGATGCTGGATCGGGCGGAGGATATTCTCGGAAAAGCGCGGATGCAGGCGTTTCACATCCACTTTTCTCACATCGAATTTACCGCCGCGGGCGAAAAGCGCCACCGCACGTTTGCAGAGGAAGGCTTCGGCCCGGACTTTGCCGAGCTTGCTCCGGAGCTGGCTGCGCGGGGAATGACGCCCACCGTGATTTGCGAATCGGCGGGCACGCAGGCGGCAGATGCTGCGCAAATGCAGAAAATTTACCTGGTCTGCCTTCAAAAAAACTGAATTTTGGCCGGGTTGACCCTAGCCAAAGATACGCGAATGTGGTAAAATGAATCGGATAATGTGAGGGTTTGCTTACTCGATGCAGACAGGTTCACGTTTGCGGTGCGCTTCAAGCGGCGGACCGATCAGCATTTTATTTTCTACAATGGAGGGTTTTTCATGATTACTGCAGGCGATTTCCGTAAAGGCGTTACCATCGAGCTGGACGGCAACGTGTTCAACATCGTGGATTTCCAGCACGTCAAGCCCGGCAAGGGCGCGGCGTTCGTTCGCACCAAGATCAAGAACGTCATGACCGGCGCCGTGCTCGAGCGCACCTTCAACCCCACCGATAAGGTGCCGCGCGCAGTCATCGAGACCAAGGAAATGACCTATCTGTATAACGACGGCGATTTCTACTACTTCATGGACGTGGATACCTACGAGCAGATTCCCCTGGGTCAGGATGTTGTCGAGGACGCCATCCACTACGTCAAGGAGAACACCAACGTCACCGTCCGCTTCTTCAAGGGTACTGCGTTCTCCGTTGAGGCTCCCAACTTCGTCACCCTCGAGGTGGTCGACACCGAGCCCGGCGTCCGCGGCGATACTGCGACCAACGTCACCAAGCCCGCGACTCTGGAGACCGGCTATGTTGTCGCCGTTCCGATTTTCATCAACCAGGGCGAGAAGATCCGCATCGATACCCGTACCGGCGAGTACATGGAGCGCGCGTAAGTCGGGCATCCTGCAAGGGAAGAATCTCTGAAAAGGTGCAAAGGAGGATCATCATGAGCGAAGTTTCCAAGAAGGTCGCCTTCCTTAAGGGCATGGCTGAAGGCATGGGTCTGGAAAAGGAAGAGGACGCCAAGAGCAAGCTGATTGCCAGGATGCTCGAGGCTATGGAAGAAATGGCCGACGCGATGGACGCGATGGAAGCCCGCCAGGACGAGGCGGAGCAGTACATCGACGAGCTGGATTCCGATCTGGGCGACGTCGAAGAGGTTCTCTTTGCCGACGACGAGGAGGATGACGATTGCGGCTGCGGTCATCATCACTTCTACGACGCGGTCATCATCACTTCTACGACGATGAGGATGACGAGGACGAAGACGGCGAGTACGACGAGGATGACGAAGATGCAGGCGTAGACTTCATCGAGTATGAATGCCCGCACTGCCACACCAGCGTCTACTACGACCAGGAAGCGTTCGATCTGGAAGAGGAGCATCTCTGCCCCGAGTGCGGCAGGGAACTGTTCCCCAACGCTCCGGATGAGGAAGAATAAGCTTAAAGCGCGATAAAAGGGCGGAAAGAAACCGAAATCGGTGTTCTTTCCGCCCTTTTGCATTGTTGAAGCGCTGGGTTCGTGTTATAATTTTGCAAGATCGGGAAACGAAAAAAACGCACAGGAGGATAAAGACAATGGATTTGAGAAAACTCTGCTCCATGGTGGATCATACGCTGCTCAAACAGACTGCAACCTGGGATCAGATCAAGACGCTTTGCGATGAGGCGATGGAATTCGGCACCGCATCGGTGTGCATTCCGCCCTGCTATGTCAAGCAGGCGCACGACTATGTGCAGGGCAAGCTGACCATCTGCACCGTCGTGGGCTTTCCCAACGGCAACATGACCACCAACGCCAAGGAGTTTGAAACGCTGGAAGCGCTGGCCAACGGCGCAGAGGAGATCGACATGGTCATCAACATCGGGATGCTCCGCGCGGGGAACACCGACTATGTTGCAAACGAGATCCGCCGCCTCAAGGAGGCCTGCGGCAGGCGCATCCTCAAGGTCATCATCGAAACCTGCCTGCTGACCGAGGAAGAGAAAAAGACCATGTGCCGCATCGTGACCGATTGCGGCGCGGACTTCATCAAGACCTCCACGGGCTTTTCGACCGGCGGCGCAACGCCGGAGGACATCAAGCTTTTTGCGGAAAACGTCGGGCCGAACGTGCGCATCAAGGCGGCGGGCGGCATTGCGACGCTGGAGGATGCGGAGAATTTTGTGAAGCTCGGCGCGACCCGTCTGGGCACCAGCCGTGTGCTCAAGCTCGTCCGCGAAAAGGAGCAGGCATGAGACAGAAAATCACGGTGCTGGGCAGCTTCGTGGTGGATTTGATGGCGCGCACACCGCATCTGCCCGCTGCGGGCGAAACCGTGCGCGGCAGCCGCTTTAAGCAGGGCGCGGGCGGCAAGGGCTTCAACCAGGGCGTCGCGGCGCACAAAGCAGGCGGAAACGTCTCCATGGTGACAAAGCTCGGCCGCGACGCACTGGGGCAGGTTGCGCTGGAAGCGATGGACGCCGTCGGCATGAAGAAGGATTTCCTCTTTTATTCCGAAGATGTGGAAACCGGCGTGGCGCTGATTCTTGTCGATGAGCACGCCAGCCAGAACGAAATCGTCGTCGTGCCGGGCGCGTGCGCCACGCTGAGCGATGACGATCTCGCTGCCGTGGAAGATGAGATCAAGAATTCCGCTTATCTGGTGCTCCAGTTGGAAATCAATCAGGACGCGAATGAAAAAGCTGCACGCATCGCCAAGGAAAACGGCGTCAAGGTGATTCTCAACACCGCGCCCTATCAGCCGGTGAGCGATGAGTTCTTAAACGGGCTCTTTCTCGTCACGCCCAATGAGGTGGAGGCGGAGGAGATGACCGGTGTGAAGGTGGATTCGCTGGAAGCTGCCGACGATGCCGCAGCTGTTTTCTTCGAAAAAGGCGTGCAAAATGTGCTCATCACGCTGGGCGGCAGAGGGGTGTACGTCAACACCGACGGCGCGTCTGAAATCCTGCCTGCCTATCGCGTGGACGCGGTGGATACCACAGGTGCGGGCGACGCCTTCAACGGTGCGCTGGCAGCGGCGTTAGCCGAGGGAAAAACCTTGCGGCAGGCGGCGCGCTTTGCCAACGCGGCAGCGGCGCTCTCCGTGCAGCGCATCGGCACCACGCCTGCTATGCCCGACCGCGCGGAGATCGACGCATTCCTGAAAGAGCGGGAATAGAAAAATAGAAATGCCATGCTGAATTTTCAGCATGGCATTTTGTATTGCGAAGGAAATCAGACCCTTGCGTCGGTGCGGCGGATGAGCAGGATGCCCAGGATCATCAGCGCCGGGAAGGCCACCGCGCACAGGATGCCCAGACGCAGATTATCGCCGAAAGCGCCCGCAATCGCGCCCGCTAGCGTCGGCCCGCCGGAGCAGCCCAGATCGCCCGCCAGCGCCATCAGCGCAAACATCGCCGTTCCGCCGCCGCGCAGAGAGGCCGCCGCCGTGGAGAACGTGCCCGGCCAGAATATGCCTACTGCAAGGCCACACAGCCCCACGCCGACAAGACCCAACACGGGCGAATTGGTCAGGCCGATGAGCAAATAGGAAACAACGCACAGCAGCGCCGAAGCCATCATCGCCTTGTTAAGGTCGATCTTGGCGCCGAACTTGCCGTAGAGCAGACGGGAGGTCGCCATCAGCAGAGCAAAGACCGTAGGGCCTGCCAGATCGCCGACGGCCTTGGAAACGCCCAGACCTTTTTCGGCAAAGGTAGAGGCCCACTGGCTGACCGCCTGCTCGCTCGCACCGGCACAGAGCATCATCAGCATAATAACCCAGAAGACTCTGCTGCGGAAGAGCTGACCGATGTGCATGCCGGTCCCACCCTCGGCGACCAGCGGCGCAAGCGGCACTTTGGTAAACACGAAGCAGTTGGCAAGCGGCAGCAGCGCCCAGATGGCGGCAAGTATCTTCCAGCTGGAAGCGCCGAAAATCTTCAAAAACAGCGTCGAGATCACGATGACGCCCGCGCTGCCCCAGCAGTAGAAGGAGTGCAGGATGCTCATGGTCTGCGCCTTGTGGTCGCTGGGGCAGGATTCCACGATGGGGCTGACGATGACCTCAAGCAGCCCGCCGCCTAACGCGTAGAGCAGTACCGATAGCAGCAGCCCCGCAAACGGCGAGGGCAGAAGATCCGGCAGAAAAGCAAGGCCGACAAGGCCCAGCGCGGCGCAGATGTGCGCGGTTACCGCTGCGGCGCGGTAGCCGATGCGGTCGATGAAAAACACAGAAGCACCGTCCACGGCAAGCTGAAGAGCGAAGTTGATGGTGATCAGCAGCGTTACCTGGGAAAGCGGAATGCCGTATTGGCTTTGAAAGGTCAGAAACAGCAGCGGCACGAAGTTGTTGACGACGGCTTGCACAACATAGCCTGCAAAACAGGCGCGGATGGTGGATTTGTACTGCAAAGCGGTATCCTCCTTATATCGTGAAGAGAATCTGCCCTGCTATTATAGAGGGAGGGAAAGTTCTGCGTCAATAGGATAGGATCGCCTTATCTATGTGACGGGAGGGTTAATTGTTGGCTCGATCCGTTGACTTTTTAGCTGCGGTGTGCTATAAAAACAATGGATCGGCTATGATGAGGATTTTGAGTAAGCGCCTTGATCCATGGTCCCGAAAGAGAGGTTCGCCGCCGGCTGAAAGCGAACCGGGATTCCCAAGCGCGCCGAAGTTCACCCCGGAGCCGTTGCGGGTGCGCCCGATACAGCGTGCAAGAGGCTGCGCGGTTGATAGACCTGCGCGGCGAACTTGGGTGGTACCACGAAGGGCTAAGAGGCTCTGCGTCCCAATGGGATGCGGAGCCTTTTTTACACCCAAATATTTGGCAGATTTTTCACTGTGAGGGAGGAAACATCATGCAGGACAAACTCAATGACATCCGCCAGGCGGTGCGCCAGCGGCTGGACAAGGCGTCTCAGTCCTCGCACATCGAGGAGCTGCGCGTATCGGTGCTGGGCCGCAAGGGTGAATTGACCGCGCTGCTCAAGGGCATGGGCAAGCTGAGCCCCGAAGAGCGCCCCGTTGTCGGACAGAAGGTCAATGCGCTGCGCAGCGAGATCGAGGATTGGATCGACGAGCGCTCCCGTGAACTGGCGGCTCGTGAGGAAGAAGAGCGCCTCAAGAAGGAAACGCTGGATATTTCGATTCCCGGCGATCCCGTTCCGATGGGCTGCGAGCATCCGCTCTCGTCCACGCTGGAGCGCATCATCGATATTTTTGTGGGCATGGGCTTCTCGGTTGCCGAAGGCCCTGAGGTCGAGCAGGATAAATACAACTTTGAGCTGCTGAACCTGCCCAAGAACCATCCCGCCAGAGATGCGCAGGATACCTTCTATTTCAACGAGAACCTGCTGCTGCGCACGCACACCTCTCCGGTGCAGGCGCGCACCATGCTCTCCCAGAAGCCTCCCATCCGCGTTATCTGCCCCGGCAGAGTGTACCGCGCAGATGAAGTGGATGCCACCCACAGCCCGGTTTTCTCCCAGTGCGAAGGCCTGGTCATCGACAAGGGCATCACCATGGCCAACCTCAAGGGCACGCTGGATGCCTTTGCGCACCAGATGTACGGCGAGGGCATCCGCACCCGCTTCCGTCCGTCCTTCTTCCCGTTCACGGAGCCGTCTGCCGAGGTCGATGTGACCTGCGCCGCCTGCAAGGGCGAAGGCTGCCGCATCTGCAAGGGCACCGGCTGGATCGAGATTCTGGGCGCGGGTATGGTCAATCCCCATGTGCTGGAGATGTGCGGCATCGATCCGGACGTCTACACCGGCTTTGCCTTCGGCATCGGCATCGAGCGCGTCACCAACCTCAAGTACAACGTGCCCGATATGCGTCTGCTGTTTGAAAATGACCTGCGTTTCCTGGCGCAGTTCGGAAAAGGGAGGGTGTAAGCGATGCTCGTACCGCTTTCGTGGCTTAAAAAATATGTCAAGATCGACCTGTCGGTCGAGGAATTCGTCCGCCGCATGATCATGAGCGGCACGGCGGTGGAGGGCTATGAGGACTGCGGCGCGGAGATCAGCAACGTCGTCGTGGGCAAGCTCGTGGAAATCGTCAAGCATCCCAACTCCGACCATCTGAACATCTGCCAGGTGGACGTGGGCGGGGAAACCCCCATCCAGATCGTCACCGGCGCGGACAATATGTCCGTTGGCGATCTCGTGCCCGTGGCGCTGCATGATTCCCATCTGCCCGGCGGCGTGCACATCACCCGCGGCAAGCTGCGCGGCGAAGTGTCCAACGGCATGATGTGCTCCGGTGAAGAGCTGGGCGTGCCGGCGGAGGTCTATCCTTCCAATGTGGAGCACGGTCTGCTCATACTCAAGGGCGATCTAAAGCCCGGCCAGGACATCAAGCCCGTGCTGGGCCTGGACGACACCGTGATCGACTTCGATATTCTCGCCAACCGCCCCGACTGCCTGAGCGTGCTGGGCCTGGCGCACGAAGCGTCCGTCGCTGCCGGCCATCCTGTTGTGGAGCCGAATTATGAATACACCACCTGCGGCGGCGACATCAACGAACTGGTCAAGGTTCGCGTGGACGATCCCGATCTGTGCACCCGCTACTGCGCGGCCGTGGTTAAGGACATCAAGATTGAGCCTTCTCCCCTGTGGATGCGTGAAGCGCTGCACAAGGCGGGCGTTCGTCCGATCAACAACATTGTCGATATTACCAACTATGTCATGCTGGAAATGGGCCAGCCGATGCACGCCTTTGACCTGAACTCCGTGCGCGGCCGCCAGATCATCGTCCGCCGCGCCAAGCCCGATGAGACCATGATGACGCTGGACAGCAAGGACAGAAAGCTGACCGAAAACATGCTGGTCATTGCCGATGCGGAGGGCGCGACCGGCCTTGCCGGCATCATGGGCGGCGAGGATAGCGAAATCACCGACAAGACCGAGCTGGTGCTCTTTGAATCCGCCTGCTTTGACGGCGCGAATATCCGCATCTCCGGTCGTTCGCTGGGTATGCGCACCGAGGCGCAGGGCAGATTCGAGCGCGGCGTGAACGTGCGCCTGTGCAAGAAGGCGCTGCAGCGCGCGCTGGCGCTGGTAGACGAGCTGGGTGCGGGCAAGGTCATCTCCGGCTTGATTGATATTTATCCCAACGAGCAGCCCCTGCCCACCATCCGCACGGACGTCAAGTACGTCCAGACCCTGATGGGCATTGAGGTTCCCGCCGAAAAGATGGTGGAGATCCTCGAAAAACTGGGCATCAAGACCATCGCCGAGGGCGATCACCTGCTCTGCCAGAGCCCGATCTGGCGTCAGGATATTCAGCGCGGCGCGGACATTGCCGAAGAGGTGCTGCGCATCTACGGCTATGACTACATCCCCTCCAAGCTCATGGAGGGCGAGACGGTCAGCGGCCACAACAGTGCGCATCAGAAGCGCGACGCGCTGCTGCGCCGCTATCTGTGCGGCATGGGCGCGTATGAAGCTGTGACCTATTCCTTCATCAGCCCCAAGTGGTACGACGCGCTGCGCCTGCCGGAGAATGATCCGCTGCGCCTGAGCGCCAAGCTGATGAACCCGCTAGGCGAGGATTATTCCGTGATGCGCACGACGCTCATTCCGTCGATGCTGAACACCCTTTCTACCAACATCAACCGCGGCAATGCAGGCGCGGCATTCTACGAGCTGGGCAAGCAGTTCCTGCCCAAGTCCCTGCCGCTGACCGAGCAGCCCGAGGAGCGTCCCGCGCTGTGCATCGGTCTCTACGGCGAAAACGCCACCTTCTATACCCTCAAGGGCATGGTAGAAGCGCTGCTGACCCGCTTCGGCGTCAAGAACATCACCTGGAGCCGCTCGACCGCGCCTTACCTGCATCCCGGCCGCGCCGCGCAGTTCTTTGCGGGCGAAAAGCTGCTGGGCGTGCTGGGCGAGGTGCATCCGGCGGTTGCGGAAAACTTCAAGTTCAAGACCCGCGCTTATGTCGCGGAGATGAACCTGAACGTGCTGGACGAGAGTGCGACCAACGTCGGCGACGTCAAGGATATGCCCCGCTTCCCCGCCGTGCAGCGCGACTTTGCCTTTGTGATGAAGGAAGAGATGCCCGTCGGAGATGTGATGAACGAGATGAAGACCGTCGCGGGTGAGCTGTGCGAAGAGGTTCACCTCTTTGACATCTACCGCGGCGTGCCGATTCAGCCGGGCGAGAAGTCCGTGGCGCTGTCCATTACGCTGCGCGCGGCGGACCGCACGCTGGGCGAGGAAGAAATTACCGCCATCAGCGAGAAGATCATTGCCAATGTTTCGGCAAAATTCGGCGCGCAGTTGCGTTCCTGATGCAAACTGGGTATAATAAGGGCAATGAAAAGCGCTAAAGCGCATGGGAGGGACGAAGGATGGACAAAAACAAGGTGGTCGTGACGGTGCATGGCCGGGAATATACGCTCGTGGGTGCGGAGCCTGTGGACTATATGCAGCGCGTGGCCGGGTATGTCGATCGCCGGATGTCGGAGATTTCGTATGCCTCCTATCTGCCGGAAGACAGGCTCATGGCGCTGACCGCGCTGAACCTGGCCGACGAGCTGCTCAAGAGTAAGGATGAAGTCACGGCCATGCGCCGCGAAATGACGCAGATGCGTCAGGCGTTGGCCAAAGCAGAATGGGCTGCGCACACTGCGGGCAAGGACGCAAAGCCCGAAGAGCAGAAATAAGCCTGATAAGATTTTAAAAGAGACGACGGGAGCGGTGCTTCCGCCGTCTCTTTTCGGTTCTGGGCCGGAAAAAGCGGGACTATACTTCCCATAAAAGAGGGGAGGTGCGCCGGTGCAGGATAAAAAGAAAAGGCTGCTGCGAGGCGGCGGACGGTTGATCGCACTTGTTCTGTTGGGAGCAGTGCTGTTCGCAGCGCCCTGGGCGGCGGAAACGGCGGTCACGGATGTGAAGGAAAAGCTCAGAGGACCGCAGCCGGAATGGACGGGCGTGTTGTCCGCGGGGATCGTGCCGTCTTTTCCGACCGTGAACCTGAACGGCTGGCTGGCCGCGCGCAGCCGGGAGTTTGAAAAACAGCAGGGCTGCGTGCTGCTGACGCTGCGGGAGATGACGGCGCAGGGAGTGAAAGCCGCTGCTGCGGCGCAGAATCTGCCGGATCTGTTGTTTTTCGGGCAAGGTGTGCTGGACGACCCGGCGGCGCTGCTCCTTTGTATGGAAACAGAGGTAAGCCCGCGCGCTGCGCTGCAAAACGTGGGAGTACAGAACGGCGCGCGCTATGCCGTGCCGCTGGCGGCGGGGGCGTATGGACTGCTGGGCGACGTTGCGCAGCTTGACGCAGCGGGTTGGACACCGCAAATGGATGCGGAACAAACGCTGCGTCTGTGCGCAGAGAAAAAACTCGCCATTGCCTGCCCGCTGCTGCTGTATACCAGCCCGGAGAGCGCGCTGCGCGCCATGGGCGATGTGACCGGCGTAAGCATGGAAACGGGAAAGGTGCATTTCAAGTTATGGCCGGACTTTGTGATGGAGCGGAAATACGCTTTTTATGTGGCAACGCAGCGGGAGGTGCGTCGCATGGAAACCTTGCAGGCGGCGGGAAAGGGCTTTGAAACCGTGTTGATTGTGCCGAAAGAACCCTATCTCGATCAAGTTTTGCTCGGCGGCGCGGTGAAGCCCGAATTTACCGGGCAAAGGCAGGATGCGGCGTATCGCGTGCAGATGGCTGGGCGCTTTTTGGCCCATCTATTGACGGAGGAGAGCCAGCATCAGCTCTCACAAGCGGGGCTTTTCCCCGTAATCGACGGCGCGGCGGCGTATGAAAAGGATTCTGATCTGGGCAAAATGGAAGCGTCTCTGCAAGGCGGCGTTTGTCCTTGAAAGTTTTGCAAAAATAAGGTAAACTGAAAGCAAATCAATGCACTGAGGTGTGAACGTGAAAGCAATGGATTTGATCCGCACACTGCCGCTGAAGGGGCGTGTGGAGATGGATATACCGATGAAGGAGCTGACGACGCTCCGCGTGGGCGGAAAGGCCGATTGCGTGGTCTTTGCGGGCAGTGAAAGCGATGTGGAACAGATTGCTTTGTTCTGCGCCGACCGCGATGTGCCGCTGACCGTCGTGGGCCGCGGCAGTAACCTGCTGGTGCGCGACGGCGGCTTGAGCGGCGTGGTGCTGCTGATGGGCAAGGCGTTTGCCGATGTGCGCGTGGAAAAAAACCGCGTTTATGCGCAGGCGGGCGCAACGCTCGGCGCGGCGGCGCGGGCAGCGCAGCAGGCCGGGCTTGCCGGGCTGGAATTTGCCGAGGGCATCCCCGGCAGCGTGGGCGGCGGTGTGCGCATGAACGCAGGAGCCTACGGCGGCGAGATGAGCGGCGTGGTGGAGCGCGTGCGCGTGCTCCAGAAAAACGGCGAGGTCATTTGGCTGGACAAGACGCAGATGGATTTCGGCTACCGGCACAGCGCAGTGGAGAAAAGCGGCGCGGTGGTGCTGGAGGCGGTCTTTGCCTTGCAGCCTGACGACCGGGAAGCCATCGCGGTGCGCATGAACGATTATGCCGCGCGGCGGCGTGAGAAACAGCCTCTGACCTATCCTTCCGCAGGCAGCTTTTTCAAGCGGCCGGAGGGGTATTTTGCGGGAAAGCTCATCGAGGATGCGGGGCTGAAGGGCGCAAGCGTCGGCGGCGCACAGGTCTCCGAAAAGCACGCGGGCTTCCTCATCAACACGGGAAACGCTTCCGCGGCAGACTTTTTGCAGCTGAAAGATTTGGTGCAGCGCACTGTTTATGAAAAATACGGCGTGCAGCTGGAGCCGGAGGTCCGGATCATCGGTCGGGATGGATGTTTTTAGGGAGAAATGCGCTGTGTACGAAAGAATGCTGGATTTGTCTGAAGAGCCGGCGCACTGTTTGAACGGCTGAATACTGCGCTGGAAGGCGAAACCGGGACGCCGGGGCGCATCCGCAATCCATACGGAAAGAAATACGGCTGGGGTGTGGAGCACCGCAAGGGAACGAAACATATCTGCGATGTTTTTCCGGAAAAAGGGGCGTTGGTGCCGATGCTGCGGCTGGCAGAACGGCGCATACATCCTGCAAAAAAGAAATAGAATAAAAGGGGGATACAAATGAAGCTGGTGGTGGTGACGGGGCTTTCGGGCGCCGGAAAATCTCAGGCGCTGCGGGCGCTGGAGGATATGGGGTTCTATTGCGTGGACAACCTGCCCCCGATGCTCATCCCCAACATGGCAAGGCTGTGCATGGAGCACGGCAATTTGATTGACAAGGTGGCGCTGGGCATCGACACCCGCAGCGGCGCGTTTTTCGGAGAAACCGACGAGGCGCTGGACGAGCTGCTGGCGATGAACATTCACTATGATATTATCTACCTCAACGCCTCAGACGAAGAGTTGATCCGCCGCTATAAAGAGACGCGGCGCGCGCATCCCATGGGCGGGGATAAGATGCTGATCCAGAATATCCAGAAGGAGCGCCTGCTGCTTAAAGATCTGGAAAAGCGCGCTACCCGGATCATTGACACCACGACCATGCTCACGCGCCAGCTGCGGGAGACGCTGCTGCGGCTCTACGGCGAAGGCGATGTGGACAAGGCCATTGCAGTTAACGTGCTGTCCTTCGGCTTTAAGCATGGCTTGCCGCAGGATGCAGACTTGGTTTTTGATGTGCGCTTCATTCCGAATCCATTCTATATTCCGGAGATGCGCCCGCTCACCGGTGCGGATGCACCGGTGCATGATTATGTGATGAGCTTTGAGGAGACAAGGGTTTTCCTGAACAAGACCCTCGATCTGCTCAAGTTTTTGATCCCGCATTATGTCAGCGAGGGCAAGGACCGGCTGGTCATCGCGGTGGGCTGCACCGGCGGCCAGCACCGCAGCGTCTGCCTGACCAACGAAATCGCGAAGGGATTGAAAGCGGCGGGCTTCCATGCCACGGCTTCCCACCGCGATACCCAGATCGAAACAAAGGAGAAATAAAGAGAAAGACCATGTCCTTTTCATCGGAAACCAAGCAGGAGCTCTGCCGCATCAATGACAACCCCTGCTGCCAGATGGCGGAGCTTGCGGCCTTTATCCACGGCATCGGCACGCTGCGCATCGGCCGCGGAGGGCAATCGGTCTGGATGACGACGGAGGTTCCCGCTATCGCGCGGCGCATCTTTTCGCTGTGCAAGGCGGCCTTTGGCGTGACGCCCGAAGTGCGCACGCAGCTGCGCAAGCGGTTGGGAAAGAAAAACGTCTATCATGTGGTGCTGGGGCCGGACTGCGCACCGCAGATCCTGGAAGAAACCGGGCTGCTCAGGGAGAGCGGGGAGGGTGTGCGCATCTCGCGCGCGGTGCCGCTGGGGCTGCTGCGCCGCTCCTGCTGCCGCCATGCTTACCTGCGTGGGGCGTTCCTTGCCACGGGTACATTGTCCGATCCCGGTAAGGGATATCATCTGGAAATTTCCTCTTCATCGGAGGATTACGCCAAATCGCTGAACAATTTCATGAATAAGCTGGATTTAGCCGCTAAGATGGTTTTGCGTCGGGAGCGGTATGTGGTATACTTAAAGGAGAGCGAGACCATTGTGGAGCTGCTTAACCGCATGGGGGCGCACAAGGCGCTGCTCGCTTTTGAAAACATCCGCATCACCAAGGATGTGCGTAACAACGTCAATCGCGCCGCCAATTGCGACAGTGCGAATCTGGACAAGACCATGAACGCCGCGCAGAAGCAGATCGAGGCCATTCGACTGATTGAAGAAAAAGGCGCGTTCTCGCGCATGCCCCGCTCGCTGCGGGAAATTGCGGAAAAGCGCATGGATAACCCCGATATGCCGCTGAAGGAATTGGGGGAAGCCTTTGATCCGCCGATCAGCAAGAGCGCGGTCAATCATCGCTTGAGAAAATTGATGGAATTTGCCGCTCAATGGCAGATAGAACAGGACGAGGAAAAATAAAAAGGGGAGGAAATCAACCATGCTGTCAAAAAACATCGTCATCACCAACCGGGATGGGTTGGACGCCAAATCCGCTGCGATGTTGGTGCAGGTTGCCTGCAAATACCGCTCCCAAATTCTGATCGAGCAGGGGAGCAAGCTCATCAACGCCAAATCCCTGATGGGCGTGCTGTCGCTCGGCGCGGGGGCCAATGACGAAGTGACGCTTTCGGTCAATGGCGGAGACGAAAAGGAAGCCATGGACGCGGTTGCGGCGCTGCTCAGCGCCGGATTTGCCGACGGCGACCGGAAAGCGGAGAAGAAGAGATAGCATGAGAAGAGAATTCAAGCTCGAATGTGCAGACGGCAAGCAGCTCTATGCCCGCGTGTTTGAAGCGGAATCCCCTAGAGGCGTGCTGTGCGTGGCGCATGGATTAGGGGAGCACGGCGACCGCTATCAGAAATTTGCGGACTTTATGAATGCGCACGGAATGACGGTTTATGCCCAAGATCACCGCGGACACGGCCGCAATGTCGAAAAAAAGAGCCAGCGCGGCATCGCCCGCATGGCCGATTTGGAGCGCGACATGGTCACGATGATCGATTTTGCCGCGAAGGAGACGGGATTGCCGGTGATTCAGTTCGGCCATTCGCTGGGCGGACTGATCGGACTGTACACCACGCTGCATTCCAAGCCGCCGGTTTGCGCTGCGATCATTACAAGCCCGTGGCTCAAGCTGGTCAGTGCGCCGCCGCAGGCTGCGTTCAAGGCCATTGGGGCGTTGAGCGGCGTGCTTTCCCCCTTCTCCATCAACAACGGCATCCCCTCTACTGCGCTTTGTCACGATCCGGCGGTATGCGCGGCTTATGATGTCGATCCGCAGAATCATGGCCGCATTGGGCTTGCGTTGGCGGCAGATGCAAATCGCGCGGCAAACTGGGTGTTGGCGCACCCGGAGGAGCTGAAGGTGCCGCTGCTGCTGTGCCATGGCGAGCAGGATCCGATTTGCTCGGTGGAAGGCAGCCGCGAGTTCGCGGAAAAGGCGAAGGGCGTGCGCTTCGTAGAGTTTGAAGGCGCATATCATGAATTGCACAACGAGCCGCTGGCGGTGGAAAAGCTGTTTGAAACCGAGCTGGAATTTATCGATGAAATTCTGAGCCCGAAAGCGTAGAAGCTGATTCGCCAGATGAAACAGGACGGACGTTTTGAACGCGTCCGTCTTTTCTTATGTAAAAAAGCGGTATATAATGTAATTACAAATAGATGAAGGAGGCTGTTTTTTTATGGACAGACCTTATGACGAGACTCTGGCACATGTGCGCACTTGTTCGCGCCCCAGCGAGTTGAAGATCACCGACATTCGCTTTGCGCATATCACGGCGGCCTCGATGCATTGCATTCTGGTCAAAATTTATACCAATCAAGGCCTGGTCGGCATGGGCGAGATCCGCGACGGCTCGTCGGCCACCTATGCCGCGATGCTCAAGAGCCGTTTGCTCGGCGAGAACCCCTGCGACGTGGATCGCCTGTTCCGCAAGATCAAGCAGTTCGGCGGCCAGAGCCGCCAGGGCGGCGGCGTCAGCGGTCTGGAAATTGCGCTGTGGGATCTGGCGGGGAAGGCTTACGGCATTCCGGTCTATCGGATGCTGGGCGGCAAGTTCCGCGACTGCGTGCGGATGTACTGCGACCAGGGCAGAACGCCGCCCGCCATGCGTGAGACCGGCACCAACCAGGCCAAGGCCATCAAGGAGCGCATGGATCGTTTCGGCTTCAAGATGTGCAAGACCGTGCTCAGCGTGGAGGATGTGGCGCAGCGCCACCCTGATGAGGATATTTTGATCGCTCCGCCGGATTTTCTGGACAGCATCCTGCACAAGCCGGAAAACGCCGCGGCAACCGATCCCGTCACCGGCCTTGCCAAGGTGCTGGATAAGCCTGCCGAGCGCAAGATGAACGATTATCTCTACACCGAGCATCCGTATACGATGCTGCGCGTGACCGACCGCGGCCTCGACCGCTACGAGGAACATATCGCGCAGATGCGCGAGGTGCTGGGCTGGCGCACGCCGCTGGCCATCGACCACGTCGGCCATATGGGTCTGGACGACGCCAAGCGCCTGATGAAGCGGTTGGAGAAGTACAACCTGCTCTGGTGCGAGGACGTGCTGCCCTGGTATATGGTGGATGAATACGTCGAGCTGCGCCAGTATGCGACCACGCCGCTGGCCACCGGCGAGGACGCCTATCTGACCGAGAGCTTCGAGCCGCTGTGCAAGCGCCGTGCCGTCGCCGTGATCCATCCCGACATCTGCTCCAACGGCGGCATCCTCGAAACCAAGAAGATGGGCGATATGGCGCAGAAATACAATACCGCTCTGGCGATGCATATGTGCGAAACGCCGGTGGCGGCGCTGGCCACGACCCACGCGGGCGTGGCGACGGAGAACTTCTTTGCCATGGAGTTCAACGCGCCGGATGACGATTACTGGCAGGACATCGTCACGGGATTGGACGAGCCGCTGATCCAGAACGGCACCATGCGCCCCAACGATAAGCCCGGCCTGGGCATGGAGGACTTTAACGACGAAGTGCTCCGTGCGCACCAGTGGAAGGGTTCGCCTGAAATCTGGCAGTCCACGGAAGAATGGGACAAGGAATACAGCTATGACCGCCTGTGGAGCTGAGGCCGGACCAATTTCCAATATGGCAAACCGGTAGGGATTCGCCGGGGCGAATCCCTTTGATGAAACATGAGGGGGCGCTTCGCTCCCCCTCAAACTCCCCCTGGACGGGGCAGAAAACCTATCCGAGTGCGCAAAAAGAGGATCCTTGCGGCAATGCCGCAAGGATCCTCTTTTGACATTTGTTTGGAATATGCCGTTTCTGTTTATTCGTTGCGGATGGCGGCCAGCGCGCTCAGACGCATGGCGCGCTGAGAGGGATACAGGCCGGCCAATACGCCCACCAGAATCGAGAAAACCAGGGCGCCCATCGCAAGGTAGAAGGGAATGACGGAACGGAAGGTATCGCCTGCGCCGTTGGCAGCGATGACCGTGTTGATAATCCAGGAGAGGATATAACTGATGGAAAGTCCCAGAATACCGCCGCCCAGGCCGATGATGCCCGCCTCGGTCAGGAACATCGCGCCGATTTTGCTCATCTTGCAGCCGAGCACCTTCATCACGCCGATTTCGCGCGTGCGCTCGTAGATGGACATCAGCATCGTGTTGCAGATCGAGATGGCGGCAACCAGCATCGCCACGCCGCCGATGCCGCCCAGCATCAGCTGGAGAGAGCGGGAGGATTCCTGCATCTGGTTGATCATGTCCGCCATGGACCAGCAGGAAAGTCCCATCTCCTTGAGTTTATCCTGCACGGCAAGCGTATTTTTGAAATCATCTGCCTTGACGAGCAGCGTCGGGTATTCGTCGATTTTCATACCGTTGCTGGTAAAGACCTTCTTGTATTTTTTCAGGATGGCCTTCATTTGATCCGTCGAGCAGTACATGTTGTAGCTGCCGTTGCCGCCGCTGTCCGGGATGATGCCCACGACGCGGGCTTTGAATTCGTAGGTCTTGGGGGTTCCGTCGGAATCGGCGTTGTTGTAGTCCCGAAGCGTCAGTGTGTACTTGGCGTTGAGCCAGTCCACATCCGGCACCGTATCGTCCCAGCGGTTAGATTTCGGGTTGCGGAAGGAACTCTTCACGTTCTCACCCAGCAGAATCTCAATCGTGTCGTGAGAGGGGCTCTTGCTGAAACCGCTGCCCTCGCTGACCTTCAGCCCCAGCGCTTCGACGGCGTCGGGGTTGATGGCGGTCAGCGAATAATAGCTTTGCAGCTTGCCCGTGCCCAGCGTCAGGTTGTAGAGATCCAGCTGCGGAGAAACCACCGTGACATGATCCAGCTGGCTGAGCTTGCGCACCAGCGCATCGTCCAGCTTGACGGCTTTGACGGAATTGCCGGTGCCGCTATCGTACATCATGCCGCCTCCGCCGTAATAGGTCTGGGAGTTGACGGTGATGTTGGTCAATTCGCCGGTCGCGGCCATGGAGTCAATGTAGCCCTGATTGATGCCGATGCCCAGCGACACCATGACCACGATGGACGCGGTGCCGATCATCGTGCCGATCATGGTCAGGATCGTGCGGGTTTTGCGCCGCCAGAGGTTCGTAAACGACAGGCGGATCAGATCAGTCCATTTCATCGTCATCCACCTTCGCCTTCTTGCGCTTGCGCACGACGACGACTGCGACGATAGCGCCCGCGGCGATCACAACGCCGCCGATGACGAACCATGCCCAGGACGGGAACCCGGTCGATTCAGGCATCGCATCGGTAGGCATGTCGTCCTCGGTCATACCGTCCATATCGTCATTGCCGTAGTCGTAGGAAACGACGTTGACGGAGATGGGAGTGCGCTTTTCCGTGACATTGCCGTCCGCATCCTCATAGGAGACGACAATATCGCCCTCCGCCATGCCGGAGAAGCCGTCCACGGGCGTAACCATCACGTCGTAGCTCTTGTTGGAGCCGGAATCCATGTTGCCCGCATAGTAGTTCTCATCCGCCTTCAGGCTGTCGCTTTCCAGACGAACCGAGACGTTGTAGAGTATCGACTTGCCCTTGTTGTAAAGGTTCATCGTCAGGTTGAAGCTGTCGCCCGCCATGGTATCGACCGAGTAGTTCGGCGCGTCCAGCGAGAGGTTGGCCACCTGCTTGACGGGGATGGTGAAGGTATCGGAAGAGGTCTTGGCGGTCTTTTCCTGCACGAAGGCATTGGCCAGGGTCAGGGACACCGGCAGGATGCCCGCGGTGGATTCCGCCTTGAGATGCATGGTGTAGTTCACCGTCTCGCCCGCAGCGATCTTGTCGATGAAGAAGGAGCTGGTGCTGTTGACAGGGGTGATGGTGCTGTTGGCCTCGGTCAGGGTGGACTTCACATCCGTAACCGCCTTATCCGAGGTGTTGCGGATCTTGAGCGTCAGATCAAATTCCTGACCGGCAGTGACATCCTGCGGGTTCAGCTCGTAGCCGTCCAGCAGCAGAATCGCGGTGGAGGGGTCGATGGAAGGATCGGTGCTGCCGTTGCTGGAGGATGCCTTTTTGCCGTGAGAAATCTCCACATAGGTGGTGATGGTGGTCTCGACCGGCGGGGTCTCCTGAAGATTGGTGTTCTGGTAGAGGTGATAGAGCTTAAAAGAAATCGGGTAATAGCCGTTGACCGCGTCGGACTTGACCTTGAAGGGGAAGTCGAAGTAGGTGTCGGTCACATCGCCGTCCGCATTGCGCTTGACGATGATATCCGCCATGGTCTTGCCGTAGGAGGAGTATTCCAGTTCAAAAGGGAACTCCTCGGTCTTGCCCGAAACCACGGGCTCGATGCGGAAGTAGGAAAGCGGCGCATTCTGGAAATTCTTGTCCCCCTGATAGGCCAGGTGCAGCTGGAGATCGACCTTGTGGTCGCTGCCGTCCTTGGCGATTGCTGTGGGGCGAAGGGTGATGTCGTAAACAGATTGCAGCTTGGATTTATCCGTATCCGTGCCGGAGGGCACGTTGCCATTGCTGTAATCCTCGCTGATACCACTGGTAATTTTTGCACCAAAATCCAGAGAAGCAGCCGGTGCATCAACACCGTTTACCGTATACTTTATAACAGCAGTCAAGGAACGAGTTTTGTTATGGCAATTAGGATTGACAATCAGATATACCTTGGTGGGACTTACAGTCTGCTGACCAGCAAAGTGTTCATCATTGGCGTTGATGCCAGTAATGGTAACGCTTTGGATGACAACATTAGAGTTGGCAAGAGGTTGATTGTTATACATTAGATTGCCATTCAGATCGACAACAATATAATTGGTGCCATCAATTGTTGTTTCATTGAAAGTGACTGGTGAATTAGCAAAGGTCAACTGGCCAGCGTCAGCTTTGACGCTGACGGGGAGAATGACCATGACCATCACAAGGGCCAGGGCCACGGCGAGCGGTTTCAACAGGCGGTTCATGCGGATTCCTCCTCTGTGTTTTTAGGCGTCGGGACGCTCTCGGGCGTCGCGGCCGGGGTCTGCGTATGGTCGGCGCGCTGGTCGATGATATCCACCACCAGACCGTCGAGTATGTTGACGACGCGGTCGGCGTGCTTGGCGACCGACGGATCGTGCGTAACCATGACCAGCGTGTGGTTGTCGCGCTTGGCCATCTGCTGGATGAGGCCGAGGATTTCCTCGCTCGTGCGGCTGTCCAGGTTGCCCGTCGGTTCGTCGGCAAAGATGACCTCCGGGTTGGAAACGAGCGCGCGCGCAATGCCCACGCGCTGCTGCTGGCCGCCGCTCATCTGGGAGGGGCGGTGGTTCATGTGCTTTTCCAGCCCCAATTCCTTAAGCATTTTGCGCGAGGCGGCAAGGCGCTTCTTGGCTGATACGCCGCGGTAGACCAGCGGCATGGCGACGTTTTCCAGTGCCGTCATATAGGGAAACAGATTGAATTGCTGGAAGATGAAGCCGATGTGTTCGAGCCGGAAGTTGACCAGCTGCTTTTCGTTCATCTTTTCCAAATGTTCCCCTGCGATAACGATGCTGCCGCGCGTCGGCTTTTCCAAACCCGCCATCATGTTCAGAAGCGTGGACTTACCGCTGCCCGAGCGGCCGATGATGCACACAAATTCGCCTGGATAAATATCCAGATCGACGCCGTTGAGCGCGTGCACCCTCTCCTCTCCCACGTGGTAGGTCTTTTTCAGCCCACGTATGCTGATGATTGGATCCAATGTCCTACCTCCCTCTGCTCTGCCGGCCTCGGCGGGCAATGTTTTCCTTTTGATAGACGAGTAAAAAAGTAAAAAGTTTCTGCTCCGAACGGGTTTTACAGGATTTCTTTTGGAATAGGTGTACTACCCGTAATGGTACGGTTGAAGTATAGCATAAACAAGCCGATTTGAGAACCCCGTTTTGCCTTTTTTGCCGGATGGTTTTTCAGACGGACAAAATGTGTTATAATACTTTATAAGAGAACCCAAGGAGGAAGCCGCATGGGATTTGCACATCTGCATCTGCACACGGAGTATTCGCTGCTGGACGGCGCCTGCCGCTTAGGCCCTTTGGTGGATCGCGCCAAGGAACTGGGTATGGAGTCGCTGGCCATCACCGACCACGGCGTGATGTACGGCGTGGTGGATTTCTATGAGGCCTGCAACAAGGCGGGAATCCATCCGGTGATCGGGTGCGAGGTCTATGTTGCGCCGGGCAGCCGTTTCGACCGCACGGCGGGCGGACGCGCGCACCTGATTTTGCTGTGCGAAACCCAGCAGGGTTACCAGAACCTCATCAAGCTCTGCTCTGCGGGCTTCATCGAAGGCTATTATTACAAGCCGCGCATCGACATGGAGCTGCTGCGCCAGCGCCATGAAGGATTGATCGCGCTGTCGGCCTGTCTTTCCGGAGACGTGCCCAAGCTGCTGCTCCAAGGGCGATACGACGAGGCGCGCGATCTGGCGCTGGAATTTGAGTCCATCATGGGCAAGGGCAACTATTTCCTCGAAATGCAGGATCACGGTCTGCGGGAGCAGAAGCTCGTCAATCAGGGGCTGATCCGCATCTCGCAGGAGACGGGCATTCCGCTGGTCTGCACCAACGATGTGCACTACCTCCACCGCGAGGACGCCAAGGCGCAGGAGATTCTGATGTGCATTCAGACCGGCAAAAAGCTCAGCGATGAGAACCGGATGCGCATGGATACCGACCAGATGTACCTCAAGAGCGAAGAGGAGATGCGCGCGGCCTTCCCGCAGTTCGAGGAAGCGATCGCCCGCACCGGCGAAATCGCGAAGCGCTGCAACGTCGAGTTTGAGTTCGGGAACTATCACTTGCCCGATTTTCCTGTGCCGGACAACGAGCCGCACGATCATTACCTGCACCGCTTGTGCGTGGACGGCGCGATAGCGCGCTATGGTTCGCTGGACGCGCTCGACGGCGAAGTGGGCAGGCGGCTGGAATACGAATATTCGATGATCTGCCGGATGGGATATGTCGACTATTTCCTGATTGTGTGGGATTTCATCCGCTACGCCCGCAGCCGGGGCATACCGGTCGGGCCGGGCAGAGGCAGCGGCGCAGGCTCCATCTGCGCTTATGCGCTGGGCATCACGGGCATTGACCCGCTCAAATACAACCTGATCTTTGAGCGCTTCCTGAACCCGGAGCGCGTGTCCATGCCCGACTTTGATGTGGACTTCTGCTATGAGCGCCGCCAGGAGGTCATCGACTATGTGACACGCAAATACGGCGCGGATCACGTCTCCCAGATCATCACCTTCGGCACCATGGCGGCTCGTGCGGTGGTGCGCGACGTCGGCCGCGTGATGGGTATGCCCTATGCGCAGGTCGATCAGATCAGCAAAATGATCCCCAGCGACCTCAAGATGACGCTGAAAAAGGCGCTGGAGATCTCGACGGAGCTCAAAAAGCTCTATGAGGGCGACGAGCAGGTGCACCAGCTCATTGACTACGCCATGACGCTGGAGGGCATGCCTCGCCATGCCTCGACCCATGCCGCAGGCGTCGTGATCGGCGCAAAGCCGCTGGATGAGTTCGTGCCGCTGCAAACCAACGATGACGTCATCACCACGCAGTTCCCTATGACCACGGTGGAGCATCTGGGACTGCTGAAGATGGACTTCCTCGGCCTGCGCACGCTGACCGTCATCAACGACGCGCAGACCATGGTGCGGCAGGATATCGACCCGGATTTTGACGTGGAAAAGATTCCGGTGGACGACAAGGAGACCTATGCCATGCTCGGCCGCGGCGATACCGACGGCGTGTTCCAGCTGGAATCCGCAGGAATGCGCCGCGTGCTGACGGATTTGCAGCCGGAAAATCTGGAAGATATCATCGCTGTTATCTCGCTTTACCGTCCCGGCCCCATGCAGTCCATCCCGCGCTTCATCGCGGGCAAAAAGAACCCGTCCTCCGTTCAGTATCTCTCTCCGATTCTGGAAAAGTCGCTCGATGTGACCTACGGCTGCATGGTCTATCAGGAACAGGTCATGCAGATCGTGCGGGATGTCGCGGGATATTCCCTCGGCCGCAGCGACATGGTGCGCCGCGCCATGGCCAAGAAAAAGCAGTCCGAAATGGAGAAGGAGAAGAAGGTATTCGTAGAGGGCGCGGTGGATGCGGACGGCAACGTGGTCGTCCCCGGCGCGGTGCGCATGGGCACCGGCGCGGACGTGGCGCTGAAAATCTTCGGCGAGATGGAGACCTTTGCGCAGTACGCCTTCAACAAATCCCACGCGGCGGCCTATGCCGTGGTTGCATGGCGCACGGCGTATCTCAAGTGCCATTATCCCGTGCAGTTCATGGCGGCGATCCTCAACTCCGTCAAGGACAACACCACCAAGGTTTCCGCCTTTATTCAGTATTGCCGCAAGCATGGCATCGCCGTGCTGCCGCCCAATGTCAACAAATCCATGTCCAAGTTCTCCGTGGAGGAGGGCAAGAGCATCCGCTACGGCCTTTCCGCCGTGCGCAATGTGGGCGTGGGCGCAGTGCAGGCGATCCTGAACGGTCGGAAGGAGCGACCCTATAAGGACCTTTATGATTTTGCCGAGCGCGTGGAAATCGAGGCCATCAACAAGCGCGTGGTCGAATCGCTGATTAAATCCGGCGCGATGGACGATTTTCCCGGCTACCGCACGCAGAAGCTGGCGATGTATGAATCCATATTGGACGGCGAGGCGACCCGCCGCAAGACCATGATTACCGGCCAGCTCTCGCTCTTTGGAGACGAGGGGCTGGAAGCGCCGCGCCCGGAGCTGCCGAAGATCCCGGAGATGAGTCCAAAGCTGCTGCTGCAATACGAAAAAGAGATGACGGGCGTTTACATCACCGGCCACCCGCTGGACGAATATCGCGAGCGGTTGGAAAAGATGCCCTGCTCGGTGCAGGTCTTGCAGGAATATGCCGAGGACGAGGAATGGGAAAAATTTGACCGCATGAACGTCACCCTCGGCGGCATGATCATCGAAACGCGTATGAATACCACCAAGGCCAATAAACTGATGTGCTTTATCACCTTGGAAGATCTCTACGGCACCATCGAGTGCCTGGTGTTCCCGCGGATCTACGATCGGTTGGCGCGCATGATTCAAAACGACACGGTGGTGGTGATCCGCGGCACGCTGTCGCTCAGAGAGGATGAGGAGCCTAAGCTGCTGGTTGAGGACATCCGACCATTGGACAGCGCAGAAAGCACGCCGCTTGCGCCTGAACGTCCGAAGCGGCTGTATCTCAAGATCGAGAACCGCGCGCTAACGCCAATGGCGCAGAACCTGCTTCGGGAGCATCCCGGCAGCATGGTGGTGCGTGCGGTGATTCAAGGTACGGTCTACGAACTGCCCTTGCGCGTTGCGCCCGACGGGGAGCTGATCAAGGCGCTTGAAAACCTGCTTGGCGGCGGCAGCGTAAAGATCGCTTAACCCCGAATTAGCGGTAAAAAAGCGCAAACTGTTCTTCGGGCCGGATTTACACCTGTTTTATAATGTGATATAATAAATAACAATCGGTTGGACAACAACCAGCCGAAGGGGGGAAGATTCATGGGGGCGTGGATCGTCATCCATATGGCGCGAAGCCAGCGCGAGGCACAGCGGCTTTCCGATAAATTGACGGACGAAGGCATCCTGGTGAAGCTGAAGCCCGTTTATAAAAACAAATCGGAGCAGGAAAACTACTACGAGCTAATGGTGCTCTCCTCCGAGGCGGAGGAAGCGCGCGAAATCTTCCTGGAAAAAGGCTTTTGACACAGAACGAACCGAGTGGAAATGTTAGATTACTCAAGCGCAAAGGAGAGTTTTACGACATGGCTGAGAAGAAAAAGATTGCAATCCTGACCTCGGGCGGTGATGCTCCGGGCATGAACGCTGCGATCCGTGCAGTGGTGCGTTCTGCGCTGTATTTTGATATGGATGTTTACGGAGTGCAGGACGGTTACTTCGGCCTGCTCAACGACGACATGCGTTTGCTGTCTGCCGGCGACGTGGGTGATATCATTCATCGCGGCGGTACGATGCTGGGCACCGCCCGTCTGCCTGAGTTTGCGACAGATCCGGCGGTTCGTCAGCAGTGCTATGACAACTTGAACAAGCGCGGCATCGAGGGCCTGGTGGTCTGCGGCGGCGACGGTTCCTACCGCGGTGCGCGCCTGATCCAGAACGAGAGCAACATCAACGTCATCGGTCTGCCCGGCACCATCGACAACGACCTGGCCTACACCGATTACACCATCGGCTTTGATACCGCCGTCAACACCTGCGTGGACAGCATCAACAAGCTGCGCGACACCATGGCTTCCCATGGCCGCGTGTCCGTCGTGGACGTTATGGGTCGCGGCTGCGGCGACATCGCGGTGCATTCCGGCATCGCGGCCGGCGCGGAAGCCATCCTGATCCCGGAGATCAAGAAGAGCGATAACCAGTGGCTGGATTACATCGTGCAGAAGCTGCGCACCTCTTTTGCGCGCGGCAAGAAATACGGTATCATCGTCATGGCGGAGGGCGTTTATCATGCCCCCAAGATGCATCACTTTACCGCGGATTACATCGCGTCCTGGCTCAATGCCAATGCGGAAACCGTCGGCCATCGTGTCGATGCGCGCGGCTGCGTGATCGGCCATGTGCAGCGCGGCGGCTCGCCCACCGCTTCCGACCGCATTCTCTCCGCCCGCATGGGTGAGGAAGCCGTCTCGCTCCTTCGCGATGGCAAGGGCGATCTGTGCGTTGGTATTGTCAAGAACCGCATCGTCACGGTGGAAATCGAAAAGGCGCTGTCGATGAAGCGCCGCGTGGACAAGCACCTGATCGAGCTGGCGGACATTCTGGCTCGCTAAAACAGAGAACAAAAAACGCTTCGGGGTCACTTCACTTTGCACCCGGGGCGTTTTTAGGCAGAAAAAAGGGAAGAAGCGGATGGAGATCCGTGTGCTGAAATACTTTCTTGCTGTGGCGTAGGAGGAAAACATCACCCGCGCCGCCGAGCTCACGCTTTCGGCAGAGGAATGTGAAGGCTATCTGCCGCACGCGCTGGTCAGCGTGATGGCGCAGAACACCGCCGCCGCGGCGAAAGAAAAGCACGTCTGGGACGTAGGCAGTCAGAAGGTTTGAGAAATCCGGTTATTGCTATAAAAAAGGAGGGAACCCTGTCTGCGATTTTGAACTGCACCCCATTTGTTAGACAGTATGATATACTATCTAAGAAGTGGGGTGTTTTGCTATGCCAAAAGGAATTCCAAACAAACGGTATACACCGGAGTTCAAGAGAATGGTTGTAGAAACCATGAAAAAAGAACATCTGAGTATCT
>CAJJNQ010000024.1 GCA_905193155.1 uncultured Christensenella sp. | reverse complement strand
CCCATCGGCTCGTTCCTGTTCCTCGGCCCCACGGGCGTGGGCAAGACCGAGCTGGCCAAGGCGCTGGCCGAGGTGCTGTTTGACGACGAGCGCAGCATCGTGCGTATCGACATGACCGAGTACATGGAGAAATACTCCGTCTCCCGTCTGATCGGCGCGCCTCCGGGATATGTCGGCTACGAAGAGGGCGGCCAGCTGACCGAGGCGGTCCGCAAGAAGCCCTACTCCGTGGTGCTGTTCGATGAAATCGAAAAAGCGCACCCTGATGTATTCAACATCCTGCTGCAGGTGCTCGACGACGGCCGCATCACCGACTCGCAGGGCCGCACGGTGGACTTCAAGAACACCATCATCATCCTGACCTCGAACCTGGGCTCCCAGTACATACTGGACGGCATCCGGGACGGCAAGATCACCGACGAGGCCAAGGAACAGGTGAACGCGCTGCTCAAATCGCAGTTCCGCCCCGAGTTCCTGAACCGTATCGACGAGATCGTGTTCTACAAGCCCTTGAGCAAGGACGAGATCGTCAAGATCGTCGACCTGCAGCTCAACGACCTGCGCCGCCGCCTGAAAGACAAGCAGCTCGACGTGCAGCTGACCGACCGCGCCAAGACCTACGTTGTGGACGCCGGTTACGACCCCGTCTACGGCGCGCGTCCGCTCAAGCGCTTCCTGCAGTCGAAGGTCGAAACCCTCATTGCCCGCATCATCATCGGCCAGGACCTGCATCACGGCAGCGTCATCACCGTGGATTACAACGGCAACGAGCTCACCGCCTCCGTCTCGAAGGCGAGCAAGTGATCCCCGCATAAATCAAAGCCTCCCCATCGGCAGAAGAATTCCTGCCGATGGGGAGGCTTTTGCGTTCTTTAATCTTTGTCCCAATTCGACTTTGCGTTCCTGGCTGAAAAGGCTGTATAACTCCGTGAATACAATGTATAAATACCCAAAGGCACCCAGAAATGGATGCCTTTTTCTATGTGTGCAGATTGAGCAATCCGAATAGCTGTTTTTGTAGCATAGTGCTGAAAATGAAATATCAAATTTGAAGGAGGCAGAAAAACTGCAGATACATTGATTTTAACTCATTTAATCATTGGTTTTCGTTGCACATCGTTCTAAATTCTGTGATACCCGTTTTTCAAATGAAGCACCTCTGCATATATGACATATAAGCAGTACAGACTTGTTCCCTTACTGGATTTCTCCCATCCATGGACAGACCAACTGTTATATGAAAAGTACGGTCTAACCCAAGAAGAAATCAACCACATTGAAGCGACAATCAGATCAATGGAGTAAACGAAAGGATCAGAAGTCAACCGCCCTCTGATCCTTTTGCTTATTCTTCAATAATAGACTCTAACAACTCTGACCATCTGTGTAAAACTTCTCGACCAACAATAACCTCATCAACAAGGCCAGAGTTGAGAATATCAATAATCCTGCAAAGATAGGATTTCCCATCCTCCCACCATGTTTTATAGGCATCAAGAAAGAACACATGTGTAATCGGCTTACCAGAACGATATGATATGTCCTTGAACTCATAACCGTCTAATTGGGTTTCATAAACACCATCGGCGACACGGCTACCGAATGTAGTTGCATAATAGTATTCCTTGATTTCCCACACTATTCTTGGATTGATGATGTTCGGATACGCACCATCAAAACGTCTGGAGGATGCACCAATAATATGGTTCTCATCGTCAAATACATATATCAGTCCTCTGGGATCATCATCAAATCCAAGAGAATCATCAAAAATGGAAGAATGGCGTATAGTATCCTCTGCAATAATATTTATGATTGCTGTAAAGAAGGCCACCTGTTTCATAGCTCCCTTTTGCTTATTCATAGGGAGTTTGCATTTGAAGTCATTATCACGATACAGTGGGTACAGGCGCTCAAAAGATTCTTTGGCCTCATTGGCGTTCATCAAATTATGCTGCACAACATTGTTAAGCAAGTCAGCACGCATATCAAAGTACAGCTTTGCCATCTCAATAGTGTCATAATCAACGACAATGCCGTTTTGAGACACAAGAGCATCAATCTCATCTATGGAGTAAGTACGGACAATACCTTGTCCTCTGACAGTGTACCCCAATGTTTCGGAAACATATTTAATCATTGCCCAAAAGGCGGTAGGCATATGTCTGAACTCCGGAAAAGCTTGCATAGTTACTCCACCTCCTTAAAGAACTCGGATAAAGACCTATTTAGTGAAATAGCTATCCGTTCGATATTTTCTAAAGACAAGTTCCGCTTGCCAAGTTCAATATCACTGATGTATGTACGGTGTAAGCCACAGCGATCTGCAAGTTCTTCTTGTGAAATACCTTGTTCAAGACGCACTTTTCGGACGGCTTGACCATAACGCATTAAAATATGATCCTGCATTACTTGACACCTCCCATCGAATTTATTATAATGTCAATGTAGACTTTGCGTCTACAGACTATAAGTTACGAGAGTGAGGTGATAGAATGGTTCCCGCACTCCTAAAATGGATAGGAAACAAACAGAGATTTGCAGATACAATCGTATCCTATATGCCAAGTTCATTCAACAATTACTATGAACCATTCTTTGGAAGTGGAGCAGTTCTTGCAGAATTGCTTATGCAAGATGCTACAAGCATGTTTCCTCACTTTGAACATGCCTATGGTAGCGATGTCCTTCCGTTCTTGATTGATATATTCAGATCAGTAAAAGATAATCCTTCAGAACTGGCTGATTACTATGCTAAGGAAATTTCCGCATACTACGATAATCCAGAAGTTCAGTATGAGGTCATAAAAGATCGCTTCAATCAAAGCCACAATGCATATGATTTTTGTTTGTTATCAAGAACCTGCTATTCGGGCATTATTCGCTTCCGAAAGGCTGATGGATATATGAGTACGCCCAGAGGACCTCATAAACCCATCAGTCCATCTTCATTCGAGCAAAGAGTAAACCTGTGGTCTGATTTAGTACAGAAAGCAGACTTTAATGTTGAAAGCTTTGAAGAGGCCATGTCAAAACCTCAATGCGGAGACTTAGTTTATTGTGATCCTCCATATACCCATAGTCAGAGCATTATTTACGGAGCACAAGCGTTTAACATTGAGCGTTTATGGAACAAGATTGCAGAATGTAAAGATCGCGGTGCCTATGTGATGCTTTCGATTAACGGTACCCGAGAGTCGAAGAAAAAAGACATTTCTGTTGATATTCCATCTGGACTATTTGAAAGAGAGCTGATAGTTAACTGTGGTAATTCAATGATAGATCGTCTGCAAAACTCCGGTAAGGGTATGACTGACAAAGTTGTACATGATAAACTTCTGCTAACTTGGTAATAAATGTCGAGGTTCCACCCGATAAGGATGGAGCCTCATTTTATGTCCCCTAATGAATAAATCTACATTAGCCGACCCTAACCTATACTTCGGGAACACAAAAGGGAATTGGGAGTAACCTTTTTACAGCTTGCTCATCGCCAGGCCGCCCGCCACGGGCAGGATCGCGCCGGTGATGAAATCCGCCAGATCGCTGGCGAAGAACGCCACGGCGTTGGCGATGTCCTGATCGTCGCCGCGGCGCCGCAGCGGCACGCGCGCGACATAGAAGGCGTCATCGGTAGGATCGGCGCGCCAGTCCTCGGTGCGCATCCAACCGGGCGCGACCTGGTTGACGGTCACGTTGTCCGGGCCGACCTCCAGCGCCAGCGTCCGCAGCACGCCGTCCTGCCCGCGCTTGCCGGAGATATACGCCCCCGCGCCGGGGATATCCTGCATGGCGCGCTCGGTGTTGATGGCAATGACGCGCCCCCAGCGCTTTTGCTGCATCGCCGGTACGAACGCCTTGGCCATGTGGACGTTGTGCAGCACGCAGGAGCGGTATTGGCTGTCAAAGTCCTTCTCGTCCTGCTCCAGCACGGAGGTCCACTTGTACTGCGCTACCGCGTTGTTGACGATGATATCCGCCTGCCCCAGCTCCGCTTCCACCGCGTCGCGCATCTTCAGCACGGAAGCGAGATCGCCCACGTCCGCCTGCGCGACCATCGCCCGTCGGCCCATCGCGCGGATCTCCTGCGCCACCTTTTCCGCCTTGTCCTTCGATCCATTGTAGTGCACGCAGATATCCGCGCCGCACTGCGCCAGCGTCCGGCAGATCACGCGGCCCAGGTTTCCGCTGCCGCCCGTGACCACCGCAATGTGTCCCGTCAAATTAAGTTCCAGCATTTTCTATCCCCCATTGTTCGCTTTATTTTTATCTCTTTCTCGTGCCACAGCATAGAGTACAAGCCCCAGTCCCAACAGCGCCAGCGCGCCCGTGACCGCGAAAACCAGCGGCATCGGCATGACTTTGGCATAGCGCATCGCGTCGGTATGGAACCCGGTTCCGATTTTGACCGCCAGCTCCACCGCGCGGTCGCGCAGCACGGGCAGCATCAGCAGCTCTATACACAGCAGCACTGCCGCGCCCGCCATGGTCGCCCAGCCCAGCGTCAAGCACCGGCGGGAAAACGCCGCACGGGTCAGCGCGTCCGCACCGTCGGGCTTTTTCGCCGTCTCCGGCTGCGTCTCCTTTTGCGGTACCTTCCGCCCCAACAGCTCATCCGTCGAAACGGAAAAGAGCTCCGCCAGCGCCATCAGCTTTTCCAGCTCCGGCGCGGATTGATCGGTCTCCCATTTGGAAATTGCCTGCCGCGATACGTTCAGCTCCGCCGCCATCTGCTCCTGCGAAAGTCCTGCACCCTTGCGCAGCGCTGTCAATCTTTCTCCCAGCGTCATGAAGAATCCCTCCCGGTTTTTTCTCGCCTTCATCTTCCCATACCGGGCGGTTGCAAGCCACCATGCCGGGCTGGAAACGCCGCAACCGTTGGTTGCAAGCGCCTTATTTTCCGGCTTCCCGCAGGGTTTTAACCGAATCGCACAGAGCGGACAGCGTTTTGACCTCGATCACGGCGCGGCAATGGCGCGTCTCCGCCGTGCGCAGCGAATTTCTCCAATCCAGGTTTCCTTCGCCCAGCGGCAGGTGGCATTGACCCGCCTGCATCAGCAGCGCATCGTGCAGGTGCATGTGCCGCAGTTTGCCGCTGTGGACGATGTAGACGTCGTCGTCCACATAGCCCGCGCTGTGCATATGCCCCACGTCCAGCGTCAGCCCCCAACGCTTGCTCTTCATCAGCAGATCGAGCGCTTTTTTCTCCTGCGCAAGAAATCCATCCGTGTTCTCGACGCAGAGTGCGATGTTTTCGTCCGCGCCCTCTTCGCCGATGCGGCGCATTTCGTCGATGTGCTGCAAATATTCCTCCCGCCGCTCGGCATAGAGATACGTCTTTTTATTGGGCAGCGTAAAGTACACGCCGTGGTTCAGGTGCAGGTTCACAATGGGCATCTCCGCCTCCTGCGCCAGTTCCAGCGCGCGTCGCAGGGTTTCCTGATAGGCATTGCGCACCAGAGGATTAAAATCGCACCCGTCCAGCCGTTCGTCCAGGTGGAGCGTGAAATACACACCGTATTTCTCCCGCAGCGCGCGCAGCTTTTCCCGATCCATGTGTGCAGGGTCGGCATATTCGGGCAGATTCATGTTCAGCTCCACGAATTGCAGCCCCAGCTCCGCGCACAGCGCAGCGCTTTCTTCCGCCCCGGCCGCTTCCAGCAGCGTAGGCATCCCCAAATCCACAGCACAAATCTTTTCCGTCATTTCAACAGTTCCTTCATGTAGTGCATGTAATCCGGAAAGGCGGCCTCCGGCTCTTCGATCTCCGGCGCCCACTTCTTTTCCCATTCAAAGGAATAATAGCCGTCGTATCCGTCCGCGCGCAGCTGTGCCACGATTTCCGGCACGGGAACGTCCCCCTGCCCCATCAGGCAGAGACGGTTCTGCCCCGGCGCGGGATTCCGGCGGTAATCCTTGATGTGGACATGGCGGATGTACCGGCGGATCAGCTCGTAAAACGGCAGATAATCATCGCCGTAAGCGCGGTCGCTGTGCATCACGTCCCACAGGATGCCGAACGCGGGCACGCCTCCCATGCGCTCCACCACCGGAGTGATGGATTCGATTGTGTTGAAATCCCCGTGGATTTCGAGATTGACCTTCACGCCCTTTTCCGCGCCGTAAGCGCAGACCTCTTCCAGTCCGCGGCAGAGCAGCAGCGCCGTTTCCAGCGTGCGGCTCGGTTCCGGAATGTCGTTGCCGAACACGCGGATGGCGGGTATGCTCATCCGCGCGCAGACGTCGATGGCTTCCTTGGCGGCGGCGATGTTCTCTTCCAGCTTTTCCTCGCGGTCGAACTTGCAGCTCGTGCCAAAGCCCACGATTTTAAGGTTGTGCTCCTTTAAGATGCGCCGGGTCTCCTCCGCGTTTTCGGGCGCAAAGCGGGCGATCTTTCCCGCTTCGGTCTCGCCGTCGATGCCGCGCACCTCGATATCCGCGCCTAAAGCTGCATATTTACGCACCACCTGCATAAAATCCCAATCCGGGCAGCCCAGCGTCGATATGGACAGCTTCATTCTTTTTTCCTCCTCAGAACTCCATCGCGCCGTGTTCCGCGTAGTAGGTCTTCCCGTTGACCTCGATGATGAGCGGCACATCGGGGCCCTGCACGCAGAGGTGCATCTGCCCGTTATCCTCCACATGCCAGCCCACGCGCACCTCGCCCTTGGGCGTGGGCACCACGCCGGAGAGCTCTTTCAGCCCCAGCGCATGGGGCTTGACGCGGATGCGCTCCCAGCCGGGCGCATCGAGCTGCACGCCCAGCAGCATTCGGGGATATTCATACAGCGGCAGCGCGCTCCAGGCGTGGCAGTCGCTGCGGGTATCGCCGGGGCGCTCCGGCACGGTGGTCAGGTCGCGGTCGAGCATCGAGAAATACTGCGCCCAAAGCGGCGCGGTCAGGCCGTAAAGGCCGATCTTTTCCAGCGCGCGCAGCAGCGTATACTGCCAGGGGAAGGTGCAGGCCAACACGCCCGGCTCCGTGAGCGCTTTTTCCATGGCGATTTTCGCTTCTTCGCCCGTCAGCGCGCCGCAGAGCACAGCCAGCGCCTGGCTGTGCTGGCTGAACTGCTCAAAATTCGGCCCCTCGCGCAGCATTCCGCGTGTCTTGTCGAAGCAAAGCTGATACACCTTTTCGCAGATATGGTCGGCGCGGCTATCGTAGTCCCTGCGCAGCTCTTCCCGGCCGACGGCGTGCATCATCCGCGCGGCAGCACGCAGTCCCAGTGCATAGGTCAGGTTGTGCAGCGCGGCGGGGCCTGCGTAGGTCGCGTCCGGCGTGCCCGCGTGCCCGTCCCATTTGTCCACCCAGTCGCCGAATTCCCAATAGCCCAGCTTTTCCGCCAGGCCGGAGGGGCCGATGTGCCGATCGAAATAATCGAGCACGCCGTCCATCACCGGGCGATAGAAGTGGATCAGATCGGTGCGGCCGGTCTGCCAATAGAACTCCTCCAGCATGAAGATCCAGTAGATCGAAAAATCGGGAATCACCTGCGTGTGCGTGCAGGGCGTGCGGGACTGCAGAATGCCGTCCGGCAACTGCGAGCAGCGGAAGTCCCACAATACGTTCTCCGCCATGCGCGTGTCGCCCGATACCGCATAGGTAAAGAGCATTTGCAGCCGCGTGTCCAGTGTGTATTGCAGCTGCTCATAATAGGGGCAGTCCTCATGGGTCTCGTGCATGCAGTTACGCAGCGTGCGCAGACTGATGTCCCAGAGCTTTTCCATCTTTTTTTCTGGGAAGAGGAATTTCGCCCGAACTTTCAGCGGATAGGCGGTCTGGATGAAATCGGGGCGGGTGAGTTCCAGCGGCTCGCTCCCCGCCTGCGCTGTGATGCGCACAAAGCGGAACGTGCGCCACCAGAAGCTCTCAAACAGCTTTTCCTCGCCGCATGCACGGATTTCGTCATAATATCCCGTCAGCTTGCCGTTTTCGCGGTCGCTGCGGCGCATCGGGCCGGTAGGATCTTCATCGCGGATCGGGAAATAGCGCTCGGCGTAGGTCACGCGCACCGTGCCGCCCTCTCCGCGGGTTTTCATGCGGAAATAGGCCGTGCGCAGCACGCCCGCGTCCATCTCCAGCACGCGCGTTTCCCCGGCGGGAATCACCGCCCTGCCGCTTTCGTCAAAGGCAAAGCCCTTTTCGCCCTCCCGCGCGGGCAGCTGCGCCGCAAAGTCCATGCGGATCTCTTCCATATTGGGGATGGCGCGGCCTTTGAGCGGCAGCGGCGTGAATTCGCCGTAATCGTTGATGCCCGATCCGAAGGCGATCACCGCGCTTTCCCAACCCATCGCTTCCTCATTGCGCCAATCGGGGCAGCGCGCCGCGTCAAAGTCCTCCAGCGCACCGACGTACACCGCGCCCTCGCTGTGCAGCGCAAAGGATTCGTCTTGGCAGGCCGTCCAGTTCGCCTCGCCTGTGGACAGGGCGATCTTCCCTTCCAGCGTCTCGACCTCGCCCCGGCACATCAGCACCGCGCCGGTGGGCGCGACATAGACCGATTTCGGCGCACCGATGCCGCCCGTCGCGCAGTCATACGCATAGGAGATAACGCGCGCGGTCAGCGCATTGCGCCCCGATTTCAGATACGGCGCGAGATCCACGGTTTCAAAATAGCGGTTGAGCGCGTCGCCCTTGCGCGGGCCGCACACCACGGATTCCCCGTTGACATAGAGCCGGTAGCGGTCCGCCGCAGAAATCCTGATTTCCGCGCGCTTCACCGGCGCATTCACTTCGATTTCCAGCCGGAACAGCACCGCCTGCGTGCGGTCGAGCGCACCGGCGCTTTCCCCCTTCGCGCGCACCCACTGCGCACCGAGGCATTCGTTTGCCATCTCGTTGAGCATCTTTGTTCCCTCCGAAAAAGAGTTGTCTATTCCCGCCGCGCATCCCGGCGCGGTCTTTTCGTTCCGCATTCTTTTTTTGATTGTAGCATATCTTTCTTCGCATCTCAAGACGCGCAAAGCGCCCCTCCCTGTCTGAAATCATTCGGACAGAAAGGGGCGCGCTCACTTTATTTTTTCTTCGGCAAACTCACGCAGACGCACATTGAGCTTTTCCAGGTTCCCGACGAACCGCCGCAGCAGTCCGGCGGCCGTATCGCCCTGCTGCCGGTAAATCCCGCATGAGATCATCATGGTGCACTTATCGCTCTGCGGAACCCACGCTCCGCTTTTTTATTTCCCTGTGGGCGTCACGATGCAGTGCATCCCTCGCCCCTTTTCGTCCCATTCAAAGCGCAGGATCAGCCCCGGATCGACTGTTTTGCGGCCTTCCGCATCATACCAGGCAAAGCCGGGCGTATCGCCGTCCACAACATCTCCGCCGGTCAGATAGTCTTCCCCGTCGCGCACTAGGCGTAGCACGCGCCGCCCATCGACGCTGCCGTAGAGCGCGTCGTCATAAGTAAAGCCCCGCGTGCCGTCGCCGTAGCGCACGGTTTCCGCGTTGACATGGAAAATGCGCACGCCGAAATCCTCGTCGGCATACCAGGAAAGGTTTCCGTCGCCCGTATTGTATTCTACCAGAAAGTATTCTCCCCAGAGCAGCTTTGCCCGGCTGCCCATTCCGTCTCGGGGCAGGATCAGGCAGCCCCCGCCCCGCTGCGCGGAGGTCAGCAGAAATTCCTCCTCTCCGCCGCGGTAGATCTGCACGCTTTCCGGGTCGAGATAGCCGAGCATCAGGCGGGAAAACTGGCTGTAATCCCCTTCCATATCGTCCATCATTTCCAGCCCGGCCGCACCTTTCAGCCCATCGGCCTCGTCCGACGTTTCCTCGGCATTGAGATCGAGGTAGTAATAATCCGGCAAACCCAGGCAATGCCCGAACTCATGGCACAGGACGCTGACATAATAATCCATGCTCCACCCGTCCGCATCGGGCTGCGCGTCGTTGATAATGTAGTTGAAGGGACGCACACCGTCCACCGCAAAATCCGGATTTTCGTTCCAATAGGTCTGGCAGCCGAACCAATAAGGATCCTGATCGCCCTGCGCGATGTTGAGCACAAAGGCGTCCAGATAGCCGTCCCCGTCGCTGTCGTAATCGCGGTAGTCGATCTCCCCGTCCAGCGCCGCCAGCACCTCCATCGCCAGCTTTTCAAACGAGCCGCTTTCGTCCTGATAATCCGTGCTGTCCTGCCGCACGGTATAGGAAAACACGTCGCCCTCCACGCGCAGCCTGCCGTTGGATGCGGCGCGTTCAAACGCCGCCATGCTCGCCGCATCGTCGGGATCAAACAGCATCTGCTCCACCTCGTCGTCGCTCAGGCGATCCGGACGGAAGGCCGCGTCGGGAAACTCCACCAGAAAAACGGGAATGCGCACCGTCCCCTCAGCGGGTGTGCCGTACGGATAAAAGGTGGAGCAAACGCCGGTTTCCGCCGCCGTAATGCCGGAGACGGCATAGAGCGCCAAGGCCATGCAGCCGCTCGTGCCCACCGCCGTCAGTACTGCCAGAAGAAGGATCAGCGCTGCGCGGAGCAGCCGGGATTTCTTGTTCATCGGGACTCTCCTTATCCAGTATCCAGTACAAAGAGGGGGCACAGCGCCTGTGCCCCCTCTTTGCTCACCGATCGGGAATTATTTGCGAAGGGACAAAACGTCCTTTTCGTACTTCTGGATTTCTTCAAACCAGCGCTCATCTGCGGGCACGCCATGCGTCTGGCAATAGTGCGCCCAAATCTCGCCAAGCGGCGCGGTCTTGAGTTCCTCCTGGAGCATCAAAAGCTCGGTGAACTTGCCCTCGTCCTGAAGCGCCTTGAGCTTTTTATGCGGCATCAGCAGGGCGTTGAGCAGCGCCTTCTGCATATTGCGGGTGCCGATGACCCACGCCGCGACGCGGTTGATGGACGCATCGAAATAGTCCAAACCGATCAGCACGCGGTCGAGCGCATCGTTGCGCACGATCTCCATGGCGATCTCCCTCAGCTCGTCATCCAGACGCACCACATGGTCGCTGTCCCAGCGCACCGGGCGGGTGACGTGCAGCGGCAGCTTGTCAAAGAAGGCCAGGAGCGAGGAAATCTTGTCGCTGACCATTTCGGTGGGATGATAATGGCCGTTGTCCAGCAGGTTGTAAACGCCGGGGTGCTGCGCGGCATAGGCCATATAGAACTCCGAAGAGCCGACGGTATAGGCTTCCAGGCCGATGCCGAACACCTTGCTCTCCACGCAGTCGATCACGCCGTCCAGCTTCTCGGCATAGATGCGGTCAAGGCTGTCCTTCAGGCGCAGGCGCGGGCCGAGACGGTCGGCGGGAATGTCCTTATATCCGTCCGGGATCCAGATGTTATTCAGCACGGGTTGACCGAGCTTTTCCACAATGTAGGCGGAAATGCGGCGGCAAGCAATGCCGTGGCGCACCCAGAACATGCGGATTTCCTCATTGGGATTGGAAAGCGTGAGCGAATCCGCCGCCAGCGGATGGGAGAAGAAGGTGGGGTTGAAATCAATCCCCAGATCATTCTTCTTCGCAAAGTCGATCCACGCGTCAAAATGGCGGCCTTCGAGCTGATCCCGATCCACCTTTTCGCCGCCGGTCACGGCATAGCTGGCGTGCAGATTGATGCGCTTTTTGCCGGGGATGAGGCTGATGGCCTTTTCGAAATCCGCCATGAGCTCTTCGGGAGTACGGGCCTTGCCGGGATAGTTGCCGGTGGCCTGAATGCCGCCGGAGAGCGCACCGTTCGCCGTCTCAAAACCGGAAACGTCGTCGCCCTGCCAGCAATGGATCGAAATCGCCTTGTCCGCCAGCGCAGCAAGCGCCGCGTCCACATCCACGCCCAGTGCTTCATAGCGGGCCTTTGCCGATTCATAGGCAGTCATGGTAAAAATCATCCTCCTTGTTTTTCGGATGTTGTCGTTCTGTGTTCCAAGCTCATTATATCGCATCCGGCTGCATTAGAAAACAGGCAAAATTAAAAAGACAGCTAAAGAATCAACGAATTCCGCAGCCGTCCTTTTCAAAAAATCATTGTATCCGCTTTCCCTTCCTGTTTGGTATGACGATAAACATTTGTATCCAATCCGCCGATATAAAACCCGCAATTCAAATAGAACAAACAGGCTCCCGGATTGTTGCCCTGCCCCTGCGTATAAAGTCCGTAATAGCCGTTTTGAACGGCAATCTCCTTTGATTTTTGTATCAGCCTTCGTCCGATATGCCGCCCGCGGTATTCCCTGCTTACCTTCAGATCATATAAATACATATACTTGAACAAGCCCGGGTGAAGGACTGCCAGCCCTACGCGCCGATCTCCATCATTTTAACTCCCTCTATTCACTCCGATTGGCAGAAACTCGAAATGGTTCGCTTCCATATCTATCAAAAAAGACCTACTGTTTCTGCGCGATGATCCTGTACCAATCCATGTTCTCAAAGTCCGTCTCGGACGCAAAGCTGGGCACGGGCTTGACTTCCGGCTCGCCATACCCCATTTCGCGCAGCTTCCGCCGGGCGATTTCCAGCGGAAACGGCGTATACCGCTCTTCAAAAATCTCCTTTTGAACGATCCTGTTTTCCCGCTCGAAGGTATACAGGAGGTTGAAGGTGATGGTGCCGTCCGGGTTGTGATCCCAAACCTGCACGAGGTTGATGCGGGTTCCTTCGTGGAAGAAGGGCGGATAGAGATAAAACCGCTGCTTTTCCCGCTGAATCTTTTCCCAGTTCCGCGAATCGAAGCAGAGATAGCCGCCGGGGCGAACGTGCGCGTCCATTTCCTCCAGCACTTTGCGCACATCCTCGTTGGAGACATAGCCCAGCGAATTGCCCGTGCTCGTCACGCAGTCGAACTGCCGATCCTGCCAGGCGGAAAGATCCCGGAAATCGCAGCGCTTGAGCTCCACGGGCTTCTGCTTTTTCATCGCCTTTTCCCTGCACCGCTTCAGCATGGCTTCGCTCAGATCGGAGCCGCAGACCGCAATCCCCAATTCCTGAAGCGGCAGCGTCATGCCGCCGGTTCCGATGCTGACGTCGAGCAGCGTCCGTATACTTCTGCCGCCCAGAAAGCCCTGCCAGTCCCTTCGGGTAGCCTCGTTTCTCTTCTCGCTCTCCAACAGATCGTAAATCTCCGCGCGATTGTATAGACTGCTCATGCGCTCTCCCTCTTTTCTTTTCATGCGATAAAAGCGCTGCCCAACCGAAGCCGGGCAGCGCTTTTTCAAGATGCGATGAAATTAGATGGTGGAACGAGCCGGGGAATTGCCGCCGCGGGCGCCGAAGCGTGCAGCCATGCGCTGCATGGTTTCAGGATCCTCTCTCATCTTGCGCGCAAGTTCGAGATCTTCCGTCCAATCGAGGTAGCTGAACTTCTGAGCATTTTCATCGCTCTTGAACCAGCCCATAAAGTCATTCCACATTTCTTCCGTCCAGACATGGTCGATCTCGGTCGCGTTGTAGACGCCCTGCTTCAGGCGCTCGAAGCCGAAATCGTCCTTCAGGTGGGACTTCTCCGCACTGTCCACGGTCTTTTCCGCCAGGTGCGCAGGGATGAAGACGACGCCCTCGTTGGAGCCGAAGACGATGTCGCCGGGCATGCAGATGGCCTCGCCGATGCGGCAGGGCGCGTTGTAGCCGGTCATGACATAGTCGCGGATCGGGGTGGGATGGCTGCCGCGGTAGTAGATCTGGATGCCGTCGATCTTCTTGACCTGATCCAGGTCGCGGATGCCGCCCCAGACCACCGCGCCGCCGCGCTTGGTCTTATTCTTGAGCTGGGTAGACAGGTTGCCGCCGAAGAAGGTGCCGTAGTGCACCTTGTCAAACAGGTCGACGACCATGACGTCGTCTTCGACCAGACGGTCAACCGCAGACTTGTTGTAGCCGCCCATGAAGCCGAACTCGCGAGACTCGGCGGTAGCGACCTCATGCAGATCCTGGCGCAGCGGGACGCAGACGCAGGTCACGGCGCGGCCAACCATGCGGTGATCCTCGGTGGGATGGGTGTGCAGGAAGTGACCCTCCGCCTGAAACTCATAGCCCTGCATCCAGGCCGTTCCCCAGACTTCCTCCAGCGTCAGCTTGCGCATGCGCTCCAGCACGGAAGCGGGAACCTTCGGACGGCCGTCCTCCAGGCGCTCGCCCGTCCACTGGGGGGTGAGCTTGATCACTTCTTCTTTGGTGTAAAAAAACATTACATCGTCCCCCTTGTAAATTTTGTCTTCTGTGTTCATGATAGCATAACGCCGAACAACAGACAAGCTGAACCGGCGTTTTTTTGTGAGGTTTTCCGCAATGCGGTCCAGCGGTTCGCTTTGCGGTTCATTTTTTTCAAAGCAAACAGCGACAACTCACGCGCTGTCTCATTTTGCTTTGGATCATTTCTCCCGACTCGAAATATCGGATTGCCGGGCGCTTTTTCTCCGGTCGGCATTGCAGCACATCGCAAGATAGCTATTGCCGCCGAGCCGGATCTGCACACCGGAGCAACGCTGTTCCCCTGCGGGGCAATGGGGACGTTGACGATGGCCTTGTGTCCGCAGGCACAGATCGTTTTGACTTTGGCGATGGAAATCGGCCAATTCCATCAGACAGCGCGCCATCAAAGAAATAGATCGGAAAATCCGTCCCCGGCGCCGTTCCGATCGTCGATCAAAACCTTGATAAGCCCCAAACCTTCATCTCCAACTTCTCATCATCGAACTGCGTGATTCGCACCTGGACGGATGGGGGGATGCCCCATTGCGCCATATTTGATATAAAACCAAGCCTTGCCACGGCTCCTACCGCCTGCCCTCCACATGGGCGCGGATGCGCTCGATCACAAAATCCATGGCGATCTCGTTGTGCCCGCCCTCCGGAATGATGAGATCCGCGTTGCGCTTGGAGGGCTCGACGAACTGCTCGTGCATGGGCTTGACCGTAGCCAGATACTGCGCCACGACGGAATCCAGGCTGCGGCCGCGCTCCTTGGTATCGCGCACAATGCGGCGCAGGATGCGCACATCCGCATCGGTATCAACAAAGATTTTGATGTCCAGCCGCCGGCACAGCTCCGGCTCCGCAAAGATCAGGATGCCCTCGACCACAATGACCTTGGCCGGGCGCACCGTAATGGTTTCCGCAGCGCGGTTGTGCGCCGCGTAATCATAAGTTGGGCACTCCACCGTTTCTCCGCGGCGCAGCGCGTCCAGATGCTCGATCAGCAAATTCGTATCGAAGGCATCGGGATGGTCGTAATTGAGCTTCGCGCGCTCTTCATAGGAAAGATCGTCGTGCCGCTTATAATAATTGTCGTGATAGAGCACACTCACGTCTCCGCCGAAGGCCTCTGCGATGCGGCGGGTGATGGTGGTCTTGCCGCTGCCCGTGCCGCCCGCAATGCCGATGGTAATCACGTCCTTCATGAAAACTCCTCCTCTTTTTCCCTGAATCTGACATAAATGATTTTACCATAGCCGCCGCTTCGGCGCAATTTACCCCAAGGCTTTGCGATTGTGCCATCATGCACACCGTGCTATACTCAACGCATAACAGAGGCGGAGGAAAAAGCCATGATGGAAATCCTGTTCGGCGAGAGCGCCGCAGGCGGATTGGTCTGTGCCCGACTGTGCAAAAGCGCAGACGTGCTGTCTTTTGCGCTGGCGCTGGACGCAGGCGACATTGCACAGGAGGGAATAGGCCGAGCGCGAATGGACACGCTGCGGGCGCTGTTTTCTTTCGCACCGGACGAAATCGGCGAAGAGGCCGCGCGGCATTGCTTTGCCGCCGCGAAGGCCGGTTGGGAGAGCGCAAAAAAACGAATGCTGGCAGGCGAAGAGGCGCGGCTCTGGACGAGCGCCCAGCCCGCCGAGCGCTGCGGCCTTTCCTGGTTTGCACACCAGATGAAACGCTGGGGTGTGCCGGCAGAGCAGCTTTGGATCGCGGAATTGCCCGCGGCGGAGGAATCCGTCGGTGTGCGGGTGGAATACAACGGCTGGGGCGATGTGCTTCCGGAGAATTTTGCGCGCCTTTCCAGAGCGGCGCAGCGATGCAGCCCCATGCGTCTCCTGGCAGAAAGCGCGCTTTGGGGGGATTTGATGCGGGAAAATGCTCCCCTGCGCGCGCAGATCAACGGCAGGCTGCACAGCGTGCCGGAGGATTTTTATGATTTCCTGATTGAGCGAGCAATCGACCGGCAGGGCGGCGCGGCCTTTTTGCAGGCCAAAGTGATCGGGGAAGTGCTGGGACGCGACCGCCCCGGCGTGGGCGACGGCTTTCTCGCACTGCGGATGGAAAAGATGATTGAGCGCGGCACGCTGTGCGTCGTGACGGAAGCACCCTCCGATGCGCCCGGCTACCACAGAATGTTGCGTCAACCCACATCGTGAAACAAAACAGGTTTTTTCATCCGTTCAGCAGGAAAAACCAGGAATAGAATAGAAAGTTTACAAGTGTTATGCTTTAGGTAATCCCACGCGTGGCGAGGCTTTTATACTTACTCCTCACCCCGCGCATCGGTAGGAGGAAATCAGCTATGCCCGTCATCAAGCTGGATAAAACACTGGCCGGCGCGATTCTCGATATCGGCGGCGGCGGTGAGAGCGTGATCGGCCGCCTGTACGGACGGCAGGTCACAGCGGTGGACAAAGAGCCTGAAGAATTCGACAATCTGCCGGAAAAATGCGCCCGCGTTGTGGCCGACGCACGAAAGCTCGACTTCCCGGACGGCAAATTCGACCATGTGACGATGTTTTATGCGCTGATGTATATGGACGAAGCCACCCGGCGCGAGGTGTTGGCCGAAGCGGCGCGTGTGCTGCGCAAAGGAGGCCTGATGCACATATGGGATATGGAATTTGACACCTATCCCGCCAAAGTGCATCTGGATATCGTGCTGCCCGGACAGAACCTGCACGCGGATTACGAAGTGCATTGTTCCGGCCGCGGGGTGAGCTTGGATCAGATTCGTGCCTTCGGCGATGAAGCCGGGCTGCTGCTGCTCATGCACCGCGACAATGCCGGGCAGATCAGCCTCTGCTTCCAGAAGCCGTAAGAATTGACGGCGGCGGCAGAATGTGTTATTCTTTTTCCAACGCAGCGCTCCGAATCAAAAAGAAGGCTGCGGCGCTCTGACCCCAAAGCTCCGGCTAAGGGGAAAGGCGGCGGGAAAAACAAGAAAATAGACCAAAGGCGGTCCCGCACGCGCAGAAAAGAGCGTGTGCGCGGGCCGCTTTTTTGGCGGAGGAAAGGGTATGAAAGAACTCATTGAAAGGCTCGAGCGAGAGCGCGACCTGACAAATGCGGAGTTTGCCGTCCTGCTGGATCAATCGTCCGGCGCGGATCGGGACTTCCTCTTTGAAAGGGCGCGCGCCGTTCGGGACGCGCACTACGACCGCAAAGTCTACATCCGCGGCTTGATCGAACTGACGAACTACTGCAAAAACGACTGCCTTTATTGCGGCATCCGAAAGAGCAATGCCTCCTGTGAACGCTACCGGCTGACGAAGGAACAGATCCTCTCCTGCTGCGAAAGCGGATATGCGCTGGGCTTCCGCACCTTCGTGCTGCAAGGCGGCGAGGACGGCTGGTATACCGACGAGCGCATGACGGACATCGTCCGCGCCATGCGGCAAGCTTATCCCGACTGCGCCATCACGCTGTCGCTGGGCGAACGCGGGCGGGAGAGCTTTAAGCGGCTCTACGACGCGGGCGCAAACCGCTATCTGCTCCGCCACGAAACCGCAGACGAAGCGCATTACGCCAGGCTTCATCCAGTTTCCATGACGATGACGCATCGGCTGCAATGCCTGCGGGACTTGAAGGCGATCGGTTTTCAGACCGGCGCAGGTTTCATGGTAGGCTCACCCTATCAGACGACGGAGTGCATCGTGCGGGACTTCCGCTTTTTACAGGAGTTAAAGCCGCAGATGGTGGGGCTGGGGCCTTTCATTCCGCACCACGCCACGCCGCTTAAGGACTTCCCCGCAGGGTCGACGGAGCGGACACTGCTGTGCCTTTCCATCGTGCGGCTGCTGCTGCCGAATGTGCTGCTGCCCGCCACCACCGCGCTGGCCACCATCGACGGCGACGGGCGCATCAAGGGCATGAACGCCGGGTGCAATGTGGTCATGCCGAACCTTTCCCCCCTGGAAGATCGCAGTAAATACCTATTGTATGATAACAAAGCGACCAGCGGGGAGGAAGCGGCGGAGAGCCTGCGCGCCCTGCGGGAACACCTGGCGGCGGCAGGCTATGAAGTCGTGATCGACCGCGGAGATTATAAAGGAGAGGGGAAATAAAACCATGAGCATGAATTCCGCGCCTTCGGGCGTCCGCACCCACATCGGGCTGTTCGGCCGCCGCAATGCAGGCAAATCCAGCCTCGTCAACGCTCTGACCGGCCAGAACCTTGCCATCGTCTCCGAGGTCAAGGGCACGACCACCGATCCGGTGCAAAAGGCCATGGAGCTGCTGCCGCTGGGGCCGGTGGTGATGATCGACACCCCCGGCCTGGATGATGAGGGCGAGTTGGGACAAAAGCGCGTCGAAAAAAGCTTTCAGGTGCTGCGCAAGACCGACATCGCGCTGTTGGTGGTGGACGCTGCCGAGGGGATGCAGGCGCAGGACCGCGCGCTGCTGGCCCGCGTGAAAGAGATGAACCTGCCCTATCTTGTGGTCTACAACAAGTGCGACGAGCAGGATCGTCCCATGGAGGACGAAGCGCACGCGATCTGCGTCTCTGCCAAAACCGGCCGCGGCGTGACCGAACTCAAGGAGCGCATTGCGCACTTAACGCCGGACGACGCGCACAAGGTTCCGCTGATTGCCGATTTGATCGACCCGATGGACTATATCGTGCTGGTGGTGCCGATCGACAAGGCCGCGCCCAAGGGGCGGCTCATTCTGCCCCAGCAGCAGACCATCCGCGACATTCTGGAGGCAGGCGCCGTCGCCGTTGTCGTGCAGGAAACCGAGCTGAAGGCGACGCTGGCCTCCCTGGGCAAGCGCCCCCGCATGGTCGTGACCGACAGTCAGGCCTTTGAGCAGGTCGCCGCCGATACGCCGGGGGACATCACCCTCACCTCGTTTTCCATCCTGATGGCGCGCTACAAGGGCTATCTCGATTCCGCGATGCGCGCCATGCCCGCCGTCGATACGCTCCAAGACGGCGACACCGTGCTCATCGCCGAGGGCTGTACGCATCACCGCCAGTGCGAGGACATCGGCACGGTCAAGATCCCGAAATGGCTGCGCGCCCACAGCGGATGCAACCTGAACATTGAAACCTGCTCCGGCGCGGAATTCCCGCAGGATCTTTCGCGCTACAAGCTGGTGATCCACTGCGGCGGCTGCATGCTCAACGACCGCGAGGTGCTCTACCGCCTGAACGAGGCCGCCCGGCAGGGCGTGCCGTTCGTCAATTACGGCCTGCTGATCGCCCATATGAAGGGCATCTTCGACCGCGCAACGGAGCTGTTCCGATGAAATTCCACACGCCGCGATGCAATCTGCATCGCGGCGTGTTTTCTCTGTACAATCCGTCTATTTGCCGATGCGGTTGATGGCGGAGACCAGGGCGTTGACCGAGGCGGCCATGATGTCGTCGTGCGTGCCTGCGCCCCAGGAGATCAGCCCGCCCGGCGTGCGGATGCCGACATACGCAATGGCCTTGGAGGCAGAACCTTGCTCGATGGCATGCTCCTGATACTTGATGATGGAATAATCCAAACCGAGATTCTGCTTCAGCGCATTGGACACCGCATCCAGACGGCCGTTGCCGCGGGCGGTAAAGACGTGCTCCTCGCGCCCGCCGTTGAACACCGTGATGGTGGCCACGATGCCGCCCTCCTGCTTGAAGTGCGCTTCCACCACGTCCAGCGGCTCAAAGAAGTTGACGTAGTTTTCCATGAAGATCGCCAGAATATCGTCTGCCTGCATCTCGCGGTGCTGGCGGTCGGAAACGCGCTTGACCGTGTAGCCGAAGTCCTCGCGCATGGCCGCGGGCAGGTCGTAGCCATAGCGGCTCTCCAGCACATAGCTGATGCCGCCCTTGCCCGACTGGCTGTTGACGCGGATGACGTCGCTTTCGTATTTGCGGCCGATGTCTGTGGGGTCGATGGCGAGATAGGGCACCGTCCAGCGGTCGGGGTGGGTTTCCTCGCGCCACTTCATGCCCTTGGTGATCGCGTCCTGATGCCCGCCGGAGAACGCCGCGAACACCAGCTGCCCCGCGTAGGGCTGGCGCTCGTAGACGTGCATCCCCGTGACGTGTTCATAGATGCGCACCAGCTCCGGCACATCGGAAAAGTCCAGCTGCGGATCCACGCCCTGCGCGTAGAGATTGATCGCCAGCGTCAGCAAATCCGCGTTGCCCGTGCGCTCACCGTTGCCGAACAGCGTGCCCTCGACGCGGTCTGCGCCCGCCAGCAGCCCCATTTCGGTATCGGCAATGGCACAACCTCGGTCGTTGTGCGGGTGCAGCGACACCACGACGTGCTCCCGCTTGTAGAGGTGATCGCACATATACTCGATCTGGTTGGCGTAGACGTGCGGCATGGACAGCGAGACCGTGACCGGCAGGTTGATGATGACAGGATTTTCCGCCGAAGGCTCCCAGATTTTGAGCACTTCGTTGCAGATCTCGGCGGCGAAATCCATCTCCGTTCCGGTGAAGGATTCCGGGCTGTATTCAAAGCGGATGTCGCTGTCCGCCATCATCTCGCCGCGAAGCTTTAAGCACTGCTGCGCGCCCGTGACCGCGATTTCAATCACCTCTTCCTTCGTTTTGCGGAACACCTGCTGCCGCTGGGCGAAGGAGGTCGGGTTATAGAGGTGGACAATGGCGTGCTTGACGCCGCGCAGCGCTTCATAGGTCTTGCGCACAATGTGCTCGCGGGACTGGGTGAGCACCTGCACGGTCACGTCATCCGGGATCAAATCGCGCTCGATCAGTGTGCGCAGGAACTGATATTCCGTCTCCGACGCAGCAGGAAAGCCGACCTCGATCTCCTTGAAGCCCACCTTGACCAGCGCCTCAAAGAACTCGATTTTCTCGTCCAAACTCATCGGCACCACCAGCGCCTGATTGCCGTCGCGCAGGTCCACCGAGCACCAGACGGGCGCTTTTTCGACATGGTCGCGCTTCGCCCATCGCATGGGCGGATTTTTCGGTGCAAAATACTGCACACCGTATTTGCTCACGTTTTTCATCCTGTTCCTCTCCTTCCCGAAAAGCCGCATCAAAAAAGTCCCCGCACTCCTGCCATCGGCAAGAGACGGGGACTGTAAAGTCATTCCGCGGTACCACTCTCATTGGCGCAAAGACCTGCGCCCAACTCATTGTGCATCGGCAAATTCTGCGAATGCGCTGCCCGTGTAACGGCGGGAAACCGGATCTGCCTGAACGCTCGCAAGGCGGCTCAGCAGTCTGCTCAAGGGGGAGCGCGCCCAGTATTCCGCTGCCGCCTTGCACCAAACCGGCAGCTCTCTGAAAACGGATAAAAAACCGGCGCTTATGCCCTGTCGAAGCATTTCTGTACTCCAAATTATACGGACAGAGCGAGCTTTTGTCAAGCACTCTGTCCGTTAGGCGGCGCATACGCCGAAATTAAGCGGTTTCAATGGCGCTGTCGGCCTGAAGGGAGAGTTTCTCCACTGCAGCCTCACGCATTTTGTACTTGAGGATCTTTCCCGCGGCGTTCATCGGGAACTCGGTCACGAATTCGACATAGCGCGGCACCTTGTGCTTGGCCATGTGCGACAGGACGTAGTCCTTGACCTCCTGCTCGGTCATGCTCTCGCCCTCCTTGAGGATGACGCAGGCCATGATCTCCTCGCCGTAGGCCTTGGACGGCACGCCGATGACCTGCACGTCGCGGACCTTGGGATGGGTATAGATGAACTCCTCAATCTCCTTGGGATAGATATTCTCTCCCCCGCGGATGATCATATCCTTGATGCGGCCGGTGATCTTAAAGCGGCCGTTTTCATCGCGGCGGGCCAGATCGCCGGAGTGCAGCCAGCCCTCCTCGTCGATGGCGGCGGCGGTGGCGGTGGGCATTTTATAATAGCCCTTCATGATGTTGTAGCCTCTGGCGACGAACTCGCCGTCCGTGTTATCGGGCAGTTCCTCTCCGGTTTCCGGATCGACGATCTTGCATTCCACGCCGAAGATCGCGCCGCCGACGGTGTTGACGCGCACCTCCAGCGGGTCGGTGATCTTGGACATCGTGGTGGCGGGGGACGCCTCGGTCTGGCCGTAGGTGATGCAGATTTCGCTCATGTGCATCTTGGTCACCACGTCCTGCATGACCTTAATCGGGCAGGGGCTGCCCGCCATGATGCCGGTGCGCATATGTGAAAAATCGGTGTTGGCAAAGTCCGGATGCTCCAGCATGGCGATGAACATCGTGGGCACGCCGTGGAAAGCCGTGATCTGCTTTTCGTTGATGCACTTGAGGCCCTTACGAGGCGAGAATGCCGTGATCGGGCTCATCATCGTGCCGTGGGTCATGGAGGCGGTCATCGCCAGCACCATGCCGAAGCAGTGGAACATGGGCACCTGGATCATCATGCGATCGGCGGTGGAAAGATCCATACAGTCGCCGATGGCCTTGCCGTTGTTGACCACGTTGTAGTGCGTCAGCATCACGCCCTTGGGGAAGCCCGTGGTGCCGGAGGTATACTGCATATTGCAGACGTCGTGCTTATCAATGCTCATCGCGCGCAGCTGCACTTCCTGAACCGGCACTTCCTCGGCGCGCTCCAGCGCCGAATCCCAGGAATAGCAGCCCTCCTGCGCGCTTTCGCAGGTGATGACGTTGCGCAAAAACGGCAGTCGGCGGGTGTGCAGCGGGCGCTTTGGATCGTGCCCCGCAAGCTCCGGGCACAGCTCCTTGATGATGCCCACATAGTCGGAATCCTTGTATCCGTCGATCATCACCAGCGTGTGGGTGTCGCTCTGACGGAGCAGATATTCCGCCTCGTGGATCTTGTAGGCGGTGTTGACCGTGACCAGCACCGCGCCGATCTTGGTGGTCGCCCAGAAGGTGATGTACCACTGCGGCACGTTGGTCGCCCAGATGGCCACATGATCCCCGCGCTTGACGCCCATGGCAATCAGCGCGCGGGCGAAGGTATCCACATCGTCGCGGAACTGAGAATAGGTTCGCTTATAATCCAGTTCGGAATAGTCAAAGCAAATCTGATCGGGGAACTCCTGCACCATGCGGTCGAGCACCTGCGGAAAGGTCAGGTCGATCAGCTTGTTGTGGGGCCAGACATACTGCCCCTTGCCGGTGTGCGCGGTGTAGAGCTTGCGGTCCACCACGGGCTTATCCATGAAGGCTTCCATGTAGTGAATGTACTGCGGGAAAACCACGCCCGCGTCGTACATATCGCGATTCCAGTAACGCACCCATTCAAGCGAGACATAGCCTTCGTAATTGATGGAGCGCAGCGCCATCATCATGTCCGCAATGGGCAGATCACCGTCGCCCATCAGCCGATAGACGAGGCGGCCGTCCTGGATGACGGAGTCTTTGATGTGGACGTGTTTGATATAGGTGCCGAGATTTTGCAGCGTCTGCTCCGGAGATTCATGCATAAAGCGGTAAGGGTGATGCATATCCCAAAGCGCTGCCACGTTATCGGACGCAAGATCGGTGAGCAAATCGCGCAGGCGCGCGGTGTCGGCATACGCGCCGTTGGTTTCCAGCAGCAGCGTCACGCCGCATTCCTCCGCCAGCGGGATCAGCTCGCGCAGCTGCGAGGCAACAACCTCGTCGTCCACGTCGCCGTCTGGCGCCGCGCCGTAATCCCCCATCACGCGGACATAGGGGCAGTTCAGCTTCTGCGCCAGATGAATATAGTCCTTCAGCTGCGCGAGGTTCTCCTCTCTTTTATCGGCGAACTTCAGCACGCAGCCGCTGGATAGGCAGGGGATGGATAGTCGCAATTCCGCAAGCTTCTTGACCGTAAGGCCGACTTCGCCCTCCGAGAAGGGCTGCATGTTGAAGGTGGAAAACTCACGGCCCAGACCGCGCACCTCGATGCCGTCATAACCGAGATCCTTCGCCATGGAATAAACGTCCGACCATTGATAGTCCGGACAGCCAACGGTGGAAAATGCGAATTTCATTGGAACAACCTCCTGCCAATTTTGTTTGCGGAATCAGCGACCGCGCCTGCCTAAAGCGCATCAGTCGGCTGGTAATCAAGGATAATAGCGCATTTATCTGCACAATGTCAAGCTTTACTCTGTTAAAGTATACAAAAAACGCGCTTTGCAGCGCAAAACCCTGCAAAGCGCGTCATCTTATTGTTTTTTACGTCTTTCTGCTTTCGGGCAGCAGAAGGTAAATTCCGCCGATTCCCAGCGCGGCCAACAGCTCGGTGTTCGCGGCCAAATGGCTGTGGAGCACCTGCAAGGGATTATGCCCTCCGGCGTAGAGCACCTGGTTGATCCCCGGCTGCGACGCAATCACCAGAAAGACCGCCAGCGGCAGCCCCAGCACGGCCAGCGCCCAACCCCATTTTTCGCCCCGCTTCAAAAAAGGCAGCAGGAACAGACAGGGCAGCCAGTTCGTCACCTGCACAAGGATCGTAAAATTCTTGCCGTTCTGCGCCATGCCCTTGATGAGCACGCTGCTCAGGCCCGCCAGCAGCATCATGCCTAGCAGTGGCAGCGCGCCGGTCAGCGGCCTGTCGCTGCGAACCCTGCCGCGCTTGATCTGAAGCGCACACTGCACCGTGCACAGCCCGATCAGCATCCCGCCCACGGGCGAGGGCGCATACGCCTGCGCGCTTTGCACCGGCTGGATCAGCCCGACGATGAGATAGAACAGAATCGCGCCGCCCGCCGCCACGCCGTATTCCACCGCGGGACGCTTCTGTTCCGCCACGCCCAGCAGCGCAAGCCCCGCGCCCATCAGCAGGTAGTGCGCCAGCAGATAGGGCAGCAGCGCTCCCGGCGCACGCATCACCAGCAGGGAACGGAACGTGAAATGGCAGACAATCGGCAGAATCAACAGCACCAGTCCAACGATTCTCATTATCCTACTTTTTTTCATCATCCATCCCACTTTCATTTAGGTTCAATTCTCACTAATTTCAATTGTTCTGCTGTTTCCCAATAATATACACCATCATGATCCGCACCTAGCATATAGCCGTAATCGTCCGGAACCGCGATTTTACCTAATTCCTTACCATCTTCATTCAGGGCATACAGCATACGTGTTTCTTCAGATAGTCCAAATCCGCTGTCTACATAGATTTTTTCCCCACAGCTCAGCATCATACAGGGATTCTGCCCTAGTGACATTTCCGCAACTGTTTGTCCTTCTTCATTCAACAAAACCACTAATTTATTTCCTCCTTCATCAACTTTTGCCACTGCGAATCCATTTTTCATAAACACAAAAGTATGTGCACACATGTTTTCCAAGATCATTTCCGACTTTTTGTCTGCGCCAATGCAAAGCAAACGCATCCGATCTTCCGCTGTCTTTCCTTCTGTCAGATAAAGCGTCCCATTCTGCTCTCGGATTTCTGCATAATACCCTCCATCTTCCTCAGGCAACACGCATTCAGCTTGAGCTTCTGCTTTTTCAATATTTCGCCGATAGAGAACATGTTGATCGCTCTTAGTTCGCAACGCCCAATAAATCATCCCATCATTCACTAGGAAGCAGGTAATCTGACCGTCTTGCCGCAGTACATTCTTCGGTTCACCGCCATATATATCAAAACGCATAACACCGATATCACCGTTTTTACTCTGCGCATAAAGTGCTTTCCCATCAGTTGTCAGTCCCTGTGTGCAGACAGAATATGCGTAACATGGATCAATCAATGTGCTTTGTTTCTCATGCAGACAATCCTTTCGATTACAAACTATGCGTTTTTTGCCGCCATTTTCATCCAGTTCGTACAAATACAAACGCGCTTGTTCTCCCTCTCTGGGCAAAAAGGCGTATCTTACTCCATCCACTTCTGCTACACATTCATCCTTCAAATACCCTTGCGCATAGAAACATGCTGTTGGTACATTCTGTTTCGCACAACCAAGGAGTATAAGAGTCAGAAATAGCAACATTCCTCCTGTAAATATCTTCGTGTGGTTTTGTTTCACGGGTACCCTCCTTTCTTCAAGATGGGGCACGCGAAAAATATGTTTTAACGTGCCCCATTCATGCTAAGCAGACAGATTTATGGATTAAACGGCCCGTTTGCAATGTAGCACATCGTATGCTTTGCTACTCCACATCCTCTGTGCAGTATATAGCAAGGATGCCGCCAACTGTAGCGATAAGTTCTGGTGCAAGCCATACAATAGATTCCCGCCAGGCAATCATAGCGAGAAATCGTACATGTACCACCACTATACGAGTGAGTATCCGTCTCTGCCACAACTGCATCTCCCAAACAAACTTCATATGCCGAGATAGATCCACAGTAATGGCAATAGATTGCATCCTGCGGTGCAACCGTCTCTTCCCCATAGGAGCTTGCTACCGCCGATAACGGTTGTAGCATGATAAGCACAGCACAGACAACCAGAAGAACCATCTTCTTTTTCATAGATATACTCCTCTCTATGAAGTCGGTCGATTGAGCCTTTGTGCAGCAAGTCGGTCGTTCTTGCCCAACAGGTTCCGATCGTGATGCATCTCTATTCGGTTTTTCTCCTCACTTTTATTTAATCATATTATGTCATATAATTCAACATATTAAAACAATTTTTATTTTTTCTTTATTGTATGCTATAATACCAACATCAGGTGAAAAAAAGGAGGCTTCCTCATGATCCGCTGGTGCGCCATCGGCGATTCCTTTACCTACCTCAACGACCATCCGGACGAGACGAATCATTATGTGACAAAAGGCTATCTTTCCCGGACGCTGGACAGCCTGCGCGCGCACGGGCTGGACGCGGAGCTGACCAACATCGGCATCAACGGCTCGACCACGCGGGACTGGCTGACCGCGCCGCTCGTTCCGGCGGATTTTTACACCATCCTGCTCGGCACGAACGACTGGCACAGCGGCATTCCGCTCGGCACGGAAGAGGATTTTTCCGCCGCGCGCCCCGGCACGATTCTGGGCAATCTTTCCCACCTGATCGGCCGCATCCGCGCGCTGTCGCCGGAAGCAAAGCTGCTGGTGATGAACCCCATCGAGCGGACGGATTTTGTCTATCTCTTTGACCCTTTCAACAACGCGCCCGGCAGCTATGCGCCGGAGCACGGGCAGAAGCTCTCCGATGTGGCGGAGGCGATTTACGTCACCTGCGCGCGTCATAAAATCCCGGCGCTGGATCTGCACAAGCTCTGCGGCGTCACGCCGGAAAACGCGGTGCACTTCAAGCGCGTGCGCACACCCGAAGGCATCCGCGACCTGCCGTGGCCGGAATATGTCGGTCTGCCGTTTGATCCGGTAAGCGATCCGTATCCCTATCCGCCCGAAGCCCACTTTTTGACCTACGACGGTCTGCACCCCACCGACAATGGCAACGAGATCCTTGCCATACTTCTTTCCGGCGCAATGCGCTTCGAACTGCGCGGCTGATTTTCGTTTGATGCAAAAGCAGCGTGTCTCTTGAATCAAAGACACGCTGCTTTTTATTGAATTTTCAGCGGTTCAATTCCCGCGCAACGAGCGCGGTGATGTCCCGGCTGCAACGGTATATTTCATCGAAATGCTCGATCGGCACCGGCACGCCCCATTCGTTCGCACCGTTCTCGATGGTGAAAGCAGGGATGCCGAGCTTTTCCACGCACCAGTCCTTATAACCCGCAAAGCTGTCTACATCGGCGTTTTCGCGCGTCAGGCAGGCATAGCCCGTCAGGTCGCGGATGCGCAGCGCAAGGGTCTCGTCGCGATCCAGCGCTTCGCCGGTCTGGCCGAAGTACCAGTAGACGTATTCCCCGCGGGAATGATAGCTGATGGTCGAATCCGGCCCGAAATCGTTCGTCAATTCCACCAGCGCCTGCGTTTCCGGCTCGCTTTCGGGGTTTTCCCCGCGGTAGAACGCATAGGCCGGGCCGGCGGTCGCGCGCTCCTCGGTCTGCTCATCCCAGCGCGCGTCGAAATTTCGGTTTAAGTCTACGCCGCGGCCGTTGGCTTTCCACTGATCGTAAGGCTCGCCGCTTTCGTCGATCCAGCGCTGCACATCCGCGCGGGCGGCCTCGTCCTCGATCCAGTCCGCACCCTCCTGCGCGATGCGCACGCCGTCCGGATTGCACATCGGCACAAACACAAGCGCCGTCTCCCGCAAAAGCGCAGCATACTGCTCCTGTCCCAGGTAGTCCTCGATCTGCGCCATCGCGATCTGCACGTTGATCCATTCGCGGCCGTGCATCCCCGCCTGCACCAGCACGCGAGTCTTGGCCGTCTCTGCTGCCGCGCCGAAGGACAGCGCCCAAATGGGCTGCCCCAGCACGGATGTGCCAATCCGGCTCAGCTCCGTCTGATCGGGGTAGCGCTCGTGCAGCGCTTTCAGCTCCCGTTCGCACTGCGCGGGGCTGTATGTTTTGCTATGCCGGGAAACGATGCCGTTTTGCACGCTCTTGTTCTCCTCTTCCTCTGCTTCCATCCTGATTTTCGCATTTGCCGCTGCGGGGACGCTCCGCCGCAGCTCGAGCGGCGCGTGCCGGACGGCGGAAGCAACCGCCAGCATAAGGCACAGCGCCGCCGCGGACGCCCTGCGCTTAAACAAGCTCCGGCTCCGCCAGCACGATGTTGAGCGTGCCCTTGACGCCCGGGCGCTCCCGCAGCACGATTTCGAGGGTTTCGCAGCCGCTCACATCTGCCTCGACCCAATCGTTCTGCGCATAATCCAGCCAATCGGAATGATAGACCTCCGCTCCGTCGCAGAGCACGCTGAGCTGATAGGTTCCGTGATCCGGGCTGCATCCCCATTTCTGATCGGGTGAGAGCAGGAAGGTCAGCCGGGAGTATTCCCCATCCAGCTGATAGCGAACGGAGACTTCGCCCTCGCCATTCTGCGCCTGCGCCGTGAGCACATACATGCCGATGCCGTCCACCGTGCGGGTGGAATCGCCGTCCAGCACGACAAAGTCATTCTGATAGCCCTTGCTGGCCCACTTGCCCGTATAGAACCAGCTCGGCTTTTCCACAGGTTCAAGCTCTGTCAGCGCAACGGCGTTGGCGGGCAGCACGGTGGGCTCAATCGTGGCGGGCGCTTCGGTTTCAAAGGGTTTGGATGTGGCGGAAGGCTTCTTCTGTTCCCATTTCTGAATGATTGTCCCCAACAGGCTGATCGCGGTCATTACGGCCAGCGCAATCAGGAACGCCCTAAGGCATCCGCCTTTTTTCTTCGGCTTTTCCTTCGGTTTTTGGGGCTGCTGCGGCTTTTTCTCCTGCTTGGGCGGCTGCGGCGTAACCCTTTGCTGCGGTTTGGGCTGCGGCTTTGCCTTCGGCGGCTCCTGCGTCACGGGATTTACGCGGTAAGGAGTCATCAGTGTGCGCAGAATGGTCAGCTCCGCAGGCTCGTCCGCGGTTTTATCGGGCAGCTGTCCCATCGGCCCGCGGACAAACTCGCGTTTCTTTTCCTCGTCGCGGATCTGATTGAAGGCGTTCAGCCGTTTCTGCCACTCGCTCTGCGTCTCCCTTGGCGCATCGAGCAGCTGGCTCGTCAGCGTGCGCAGCTGCCGCAGCTCCGGCGGCATATACTTTTCCTGTGCAGGAAACAGGACGCAGTCCCGGCGCTTCTGCGCCCACGCGCGCTGTTCCATTACGTTATTGCACGCCACCAGTTCACCGCTGAGCTGTCGGGTCAACTCTAATATGCGGCGCGCCACCGCCAGACGATACTGATGCAGTTTGGGGTCCTCTCCCGTCTTTTCGAACGGAATCTGCTCTGCAAACAGCTGCATCAGTTCCCCCAGTTTTTCCGGCGGATAGCTTTGGGGCTGAAATTCCTCCAGCATCGTCTCCCAATCGATGGTGCTGTGCTTTTCTACGCCGCTCTTGCGCTGCGTGACCTCGTCGTCCTCCACCCTTTCCAGCACCCGGCGAACCTCGTCCTTCAGGTGCGCATACCCTTTGTAGTTCATGGTGCCGAAGAGCGGCGCGACCCTGCGCAGCAGCCCGTTCAGATCCCCCGCTTCCTTCAGCTGCATTTCGGGATGATCCTCATCCTGCCGCAAAGCCAGCGCATAGCCTTCCATGTATTTGTCCAGCTCCCGCAGGAAATCCCCGCGCAAACCGGTCAGCGCGCCGGAATCGCTCCGGCTGGGCTTGGGCAGGCTGTTCAGCGCACGGATCAGATATTCCGTCGCCTTGTCCGGGTCGTCCTGCGCCTCCACCCGCTTCCACTCGCGGCGAATCGCTTCGGGGCTGATGGTCTTGGGCGCTTGGGGTGCAGGCTTGGGCTTTTCCTGCTGCCGCGCCGTCGTCTCCGCCTCCATCGCACTGCACAGCGCGTCGTAGGCGAGAGACGGCCGCCCTGCATACACCCCCTTCACGCGCTCTTTCGGAAAGCGGCGCGCAATCATGCGGATGCGCCGGTCGCGCTCTTCCGCATCGGTCTGCTTCCCCAGCATTTCGCGCCAGGCTTTCCACTTATCTTCCAGTGTGTGGAGCATCTCTTCCCGCAGCGCTTTGTTTCCCTTGCCCTCGTCCAGCGCGCGGAGCAGGAAATCCGCTTCCGCAAAATCGCCGCGCGTTTTCGCCATCTGCCATTCCAGATGCAGGGCGTCCTCCGTGCTCTGCGCAGCAGGCTCTTTCTGCACGGGCGGCTGCTCGGGCTGAAGCATGGGCGGTGTATCAAGAATGCCGCTGATCGTGCCGCACAGCGCAGAAAACTCCGCGCTGGGGTGCGCTGCGATAAAGGGCTGCGCCTTGCTGCAAATTCTCTCTTGAATAACTTTCGCCATGACCCGGCGATCCGCGTCCTCTGTACCCTCCTGTGTCAGCCGATGGTGCAGACCTTTCCAATAGCTTTCCAGCCTGCTGTTCATTTCGCTTCGCAGATCGGTCAGTTCCTGACGCTCGCCCGCTTTCTGCGCCGGGAGCTGATCCAGCAACTCCATCAGGAAGAAGATACGATCCTCCAAAGAATACCGATTGCTGCTCTTCTCCTGCCAGCGGGCGCGCAGCGCGGCGGCGTCCACGCCGTCGTCCGGTTTGGGGGCGGCGGGCTTGGGCACGCCCGTCAGCGCCCTGCGCAGCGCGGTCAGGGACGAAGCCTCGCCCTCCCGCTTCTCCGGCAGGGTGGGCAGCGTTTTCTGCGCGTAATCCCATTTCTGCCGGGGCGTGATGCAGCCGTTCCACTGCGCCAGCGCGGCGTCCCAGCGGCGGATCTCCTCCGGCACTTCGGCAAGCAGTGCGCGCAGGCGGGTCAGCGCAGGATTTTCGCCGGGCTGCGGCGCGGGAATCGACGCGCGCAGCCCGCGGTTACCGTAAACCGCACTGCGCCCCGCATCATCCAATCCCTCAAAATAGGTCAGTGCGCCGGTCATATCATTCTCTTTGAGTGCATGGGCAAGCACCTGGTCTGCGGACTTTCCCGCCATCTGCATCCGGCGGTAGAGCTCGTCGCGCAAGCTGCGCAGATCGGGATTTTCCTTCTGCGACAGCGGCGCAAACGGAAACGCGCGCTCCACAAACCGCGCCTTGTCGGGGATTTTCTCCCAGTTCGTCAGCACATATTGCAGCGCGTCGCCGTATTGCCTGGCTTCGGCATACGCCTGATAACCCTTTTCAAAGTCTCCGTCTGTGGTGCACAGCTCAATGTAGCGAACGCGCGCCAATTCATTGCCGCTCTTATAGGCGCTGCGCAGCAGGCGGCGCGCGCTTTCGTGATCGGCGGGCAGGCCTTCCGCTCCTTTTTCATAAAGCTCCGCCAACATCAGCTCCGCCTTGGGCTCACTCATGACCTGCTGCTTTTCCAGCTCAATGGCGCGGAGAAACAGCCTCTCGGCACTGCGGCCGTCGGCCTTGGTTCCCTTTCCCCGGCGATACAGCTCACCCAGTGCCAAGCAGGCGGAAATGCCCAGCTGGGCACCTTCGCGATCCTTGGCAAGCAGCTTTTGATACATTTCGTCGCGCAGCGCTTCGTTTGTGTCGAGCAGATCGAGCTTTTCCGCCGTTTCAAAGAGCACGGCGCTGTCGTCGGAGATCAGGGCATATTTTGCCGCCCTTTCCAGATCCACGCCGCTGACCTCTCCGGTCAGATACAGCCGTGCGGCGCGGGCGGCGGCCTTGCGGTCCCCGGCATCCGCCGCATCGGTGAGCAGCTGCAAGCCGCGCTCAGCCTTATCCTCACTGTCCAGATACAGATCGATCAGGCGGGTGCGGGCCGTGACGCTGCCCAGCGCCTGGGCCTGTTCGTAATAGACCATCGCCTGGCGCTTATCCTGCGGCACGCCGCCCTCGCCATAGAGAAAGGTGCTACCCAAGATTTCGCACGCCTGAAGATGGCGCTTTTTTGCGGCCTCTTTCAGATATTCCACGCCCTCCATCGCGCTGCCGCGCACGGCCAGCAAGCGCTTGCCAAGCAAAAACGCCGCTTCAACGTCGCCTTCCTGCGCATTCAGGCGCAGCTGTTCATTATTCATATCCGCATAGGACGAGGGCATAGGGAATTACCTCCTTTGCAGCATAAACGCAGCGGACGGCGTTCGGCGCGCCGCCCGCTGGGGTAGAAATTCTTCGTTTTCCGCTCCTTTTCCTGCGTTTTCTTTTCGGAATCACAGGTTATAGGCGATCAATTTTCCTTTGCTTTCCATGCGGATGAGACGGTGCGTCTCGCCCGCTTCGTTGACGACGTTCTCGCCCGTTTCCGCTGCGACAGCGGGGGAGAGAATCTTAAAGTGCGGCCGGGGATTCGTCCCGTCCTGCTCACGGGCCACATCATACCAGTCCGCAATCGCGCTGCCGTTGAGGCTCAAGCGATAGGGCACGACGTATTTGCCGACGCGCATGACGGACACCATGCCGGGGTTGATGCGTCCATAGGCGCAGAAATCGGCATAGCCCTGATTCTGCGCTTTCATCGCCGGGTGGACATAGTGCAGCATTTCGACGCGCTGCCGCTCCGCCGCCGAATAGACCTTCTGCAGCAGGCGCTCCGGCGCATCGCTGCCGTCGAGAATCTGATTGAGCCGCGCCAGCTCCGCATCTGCAGTGGGGGCGGCAGGGCGCACGGGCTGCGCCGGGGCGTTCACTGCGGGCCGTACCGGCTGCGCATAGGGATTCTGCTGGGCAAAAGCAGGCCGGGGCTGCTGAACCGGACGAGCCTGCGGCGGGGCATAAACGGACTGCGCCGGGGCGGGTCTTGCCGCCGGGCGCTGCGCCGCGTGCTGCTCCAGATGCTGAAAATCACGCTCCAGATCGTCCACCGCGTTTTCGATGCGGGTCATGCGCTGGTTCATCTGCGCCAGCTGATCGTAGTTGTCCGCTCCGCCGCCGCTGCGGGCACGATCGGTTTCCGTCTCCTTGAGGCGGCGCTGAAGCGCGCTCACCTCGCTGCGCAGGCGGGCGTTGTTCATGCTGCTGATGAGGAACAGCGCAATGGCGACAATCAGCGCCAGCACCGCGACCACCAGCGCCGCGCCGCCGAGGCCGGAGCCCATCTGCATCACCTGATCCGGTTCGGGCAGCAGCTGCGGCTCCGTCGTGTCCGCCAGCGCCGCCGCACAGCGCATCAACCCGGCGCACAACAGCGCCGCGCTCACCGCACTCTTCTTTTTCATCACACATGCCCTCCCCAATACCAGACGTTGAACACATGCTTGAAGCATTCGGACAGCGCCACTTCGTCGCTGACGCCGCCATCAAAGGCGTTGAGCTTGCCGGTGATGGTCATCCTATCAGAGCACTGCCCGTTTTCGTTGATGTAGGGCGCAAGCCAGGGCGCTTTGGTGAGGTATTTGTATATCGCGAGGAATTCCAGCACACGGTCCTGGCGGCTGGGCACCTCGATGGCGGGCTGCGCCTCCTGCGGCTGTTCTGCCGCGGGAGCGTGAACTATCGTCACGGCCGGTGCCACGCCGAAGGGGGCGGCCACGGCAGCCGCAGCCGCATGGGGCGCTGCTGCAGCCGCGCCGCACGCCAGCGACGCATCCAGCTTGTGTACGCCCAAGGCAACCTCCGTCTTGGGCATGGCGCACATCTGCACCGCATCAGCCGAGGTCGCCACACCGTAGACCAGGTCGAAAACCTGGCGCACCAACGCCTGATCTTCCTGCGTCAGCCAGGTATAAAGCCTGCCGCCGTTGCCCGCAAAGAACAGGCGCAGCAAGCCGCCCTTGTTCAGCGCGCGGCCCGTCGTCTGCGTAAAGCGGCGTGCATTTTCCGCAATAAGGTAAATGATCGAAGCAAAGTTGAAGCGGATGGATTCGTAGACCGAGGGGCAGACCGAGCCGCCGTGGCTGAACTGCGCCATCAGGTCGGCCGAGTGATTGGCGCACATCAGATCCACGATCAGCGAGAACGCCTGCGGCATGTTGTCCGCCGGACCAGCCGCAGCCATAGCCATTTCGCGCAGCATATTCACGCGCGCCAGATCCTTCTGCGCAATGGCCTTGAGCGTATCGTTGGGAGCCGCCGCGTGCGTACCGGCCGCATGCTTCAGGAATTCTTCCTCCGGGCAATTCGCCTCGCCTCTCTGCTGGCTGCGCAGGAATCCGTGATAAATCGCTTCCGTCAGAATGTTCCGCCCGCCGATGACGACGGAGAACTCGCGCTGGGGCTTGTGCATATCGTCCAGCCAGAGCGATACGTCGGTCGATCCGCCGCCGACGTCCGCGCAAAGGAAGCCGTCCGAAAGCGCCGTCGCGCCCGCCGCAATGAAGTATGCGCCCGCCGCCTGGCTCTCGGTGAAAAGCTCCACCGTGCCAAGCTGTATGCCGGTCTCATCCGCCACCCACTCCGCGCTTTCCTTAATGCACGCCTGGAATCCGGCCACATCAAAGGAAGCCGTGTTGGGGAAGGTGGCGCGCCAGTTGATCTTCGTGCCCTGATTGATGGCGGCGATCAGCGCGTATTGCAGCATCACCTGCCGCAGGAACAAACGCATGGCGGCCTTGTGCGTGGGGGTGAGCCCCGTGCCGTCGCCCCACTTGAGCCCCGTCACAATCGCATCCTGTTCGGTGAAATCGCGCGTGGAATGGCAGATGTGCCCGTCGATGAGGATCTGCGTTTTCTGCACGCCCTCTTCGGTCATCTGGCTGAAGGCAGCGCCGTTGGTGACTTCCAGCGCCGTGGAAATGCCGCTCATGGTCTTGAGCTGCCCGTCGCAAATGAATTCGCGCAGCATATTGCTCTCGGTCTCGGTGTCCCGCAGAATGTGCTTGTGCAGGCACACCGCGTCCTCCAGCCGCACCGTCTGATAATGGCCGTCGATCTCCATCGCCGCAATGGTATTGGAGGTACCGAAGTCCAGGCCGATATTGGCCGCTTTCGCCATCACCACCGACTGCTTGGCAAACTTGCCGTCGTCGGCAAAGAAGCAGCCCACCGTCGCCTTGCCCGCAGGGAGATTCACGCGGAAGGCCACGATGGTGGGGAAGAACGAGGTCGACGCAATCTGCCAGGTGTTGGGCGCAAGGCCGCTGGGGGTTACAACCTGCTGCGTGATCTTGGTCGCCGCAACCTCCTGCCCCTGCCCGACCGCCACCATTTCCAGCAGCTTGTTGTCGCTCAGGCTGTTGTTCTGCTTAAAATAGGTGTAATAGCGATGCCACATATGCGGCGGGACGTTGGGCCAGATCACCAGATCCGAAAGCGCCATATCGTCGCTGACGACGATGCGGGTTTCGGGCATGGCCTTGCGCACAATGTACCTGCGGCCCTCGAAGCCCGCCGCCTTCGATTCCACCAGAATATCCACCGTCACATCGCCATAGTCGCGTGCGGTCATCTTCACATCGAGAATCTTGACCTCACCCGCGACCTCCAGCTGCATCATGCGGTCGCCCACCGGCGGCACGGCATGATCGACAATCTGCCCCACCTCGTTGCGGATGGCGGAGAAATTGACGTTTTTGATGATATCGGGGTTGACGTTATCCGTCAGGTTGAAGCTGCTCATCTCGGAGCGGTTGAATTTATAAAGGCTGTCGGCCACAAGGTCGTCGCTGCGCTCAAAGGGCAGCGCCGTGACGGGATTGATCACGCCGTCAAAGGGCGCGGGCAGCGGGATCTCCACCGGCGGCGGCGAATCCAGATCCACCAGCGTATCGGGCAGAGAAAGATTGCTCACCACCGGCATATACGCCGCCTGAATCAGATTCTGGCACTGAATATCCAGCGTCGGAACGTGGGAAAGCATCCCCAGCATCTTGTTGATGATGTCGCAGTTATAGGCATACTGCTGCTGCGAGGGATCGAGCTGATAATTCAGCGTCATGTTGAGGTTCACCAGTGCGGAATCGGCCACGCCGCCCAGCGGCACCCAGAACCACTCGTTGTCCAGGAAGGCGATGCTGCGGCCGTTGTAATAGAGATAAACGCCCTTGGGGCAGATGCCGCGGATGCTCTGCGGCAGGCCCGCCACCGCCATGACGGTGTTCAGCAGCGCGACGCGGCGGCAGGCGCTGTCCAGCGTGTTGCTGCGGTCGCCCGTCTGCACGCTCATGCCCATGTCGGCATAATACGTTCCCAGAAAATAGCCTTGCGCCGTGATCTGCCAGAGGTTGCGCTTGGCGTCCGAGGTGCGCATCTCCTGCTTGGCTTCCAACTCGGTGCGGAGCAGATCGTTCATGAAGTTCTCGGTCAGGTGCGCGATGAGCCGCTGCCCCTCGATGGGAGAATTGGGCACAGAGGTCATCTTCAGCACGCCCTCCAGGCGGCTGATGAGCACGTCGCGCTGGAGCACCGGAAGGTTGATCTC
>CAJJNQ010000023.1 GCA_905193155.1 uncultured Christensenella sp. | reverse complement strand
CACCCCACTTGTTAGATAGTATATCATACTGTCTAACAAATGGGGTGCAGTTCAAGGAAAGGTGCAGTCGGGATTTTGCTGCTCGGGGATTGGGAGAATCCGTCTCGGCATGACCGGCGGGATCGTGATCTCGGTGACAAATTGATCGGCGGCCTGCGCGATTCCTTCGTCGATGATGGTGATTTCACGGGAAAAGCCCTGCGCTTGCAGGCTCTTTCTGGATGACGGCAAATTTGTTTGAATGAAAAATAGAGCCGCTGAATGACCAAGATTTTAGAATTATATTGAATAAAAACAAAATAATGATTTTTGATAAAACCAATAAATAAAAGGTTTTATGCGCAATTTATCAGAAAGTTTTATACAAAAAGTATAATTTTGTTTTTTATGTGGTGAACTATTGCGATTTTATAGCGCGTGTGGTATTATTTAGAAAACGCAGCGCCAATGAAAAGATAGATAAGCGCAGAACGATATTTGCGGAATGAGACGAAATAAAGAAGTAAAAATTGCTAAGTTACAAATGCGAAACGAAGCAATATTGTGCGCTTTCGGCGCAAGGAGGAATCCGGGGTTTTATGCTGCTCAGGAAAATCTGGAACGCGGTCAGCACCGCGTTGGTTGTGTTGGTGGTGATCCTGGCGCTGCTGCTGGTCGGCGCGCGGCTGGTGGGCCTCCAGGTGTTCACCGTGCTCTCCGGCTCCATGGAGCCGACCTATCACACAGGCTCTTTGATCTATGTGAAAAAAGTCGATCCGCTCACTGTTCAGGCGGGCGAGGTCATCACCTTTATGCTCGATGAGGACACCGTCGCCACCCACCGCGTGGTGGAGGTCGTCCCGGACGAGGAGGATGCGTCGGTCGTCCGCTTCCGCACCAAGGGCGACGCGAACGACAGCGAGGACGGCGGCCTGGTGCACAGCAACAATCTGCTCGGCACGCCGGTCTTTACCATCCCCTATCTTGGCTACGTCGCCAATTACATCCAGCACCCGCCGGGAATGTATGTCGCGATCGCAGGCGCGGCGGTGCTGCTCATCCTCGTGTTCCTGCCCGATGTGTTCGCCAAGGACGGCGAAGGCAAAAAGAAGTCCGGCAAGGCCGGAAAAGACAGCGATGGTTCTGCCCCGCAGGCGGACGGCTCCGCGCCGGACGTGCCCGACGAGGCTGCCCATAAATGAGAAGGAGGTTTCCAACATGAAGAAGTTCAAAGCTCTGCTGGTGGTTGCCTGCGCCCTGCTGCTCGTCGCGGCGTCGGTGTTCGGCACCATGGCGTACCTGACTTCCAACGATGAAGTCGTCAACACATTCAGTGTCGGCTCCGTAGCAATCAAGCTGGACGAGGCCAAGGCGAATACTGACGGCTCTCTGGTTGAGGGCGCTGCGCGTGTCAAGGCCAACAGTTACAAGCTGCTGCCGGGTCACACCTACAACAAAGACCCCATGGTCACTGTGCTGAACGGAAGTGAAGCCAGCTACATCAAGATGACTGTCACCTTCTCCAAGGCCAGTGCTCTGGATGCTATCTTTGCTCCCACCGGCGCAGAACTGACCAGCATCTTCAACGGCTATGACGCTGCCAACTGGATTTACAAGGGCAACACCAAGGATGCGACCGCAGACACCCGTACCTATGAGTTCTGGTACAAAGAGACTGTTGCTGCTCCCACTGCTGATGTTGCGCTGGACGCTCTGTTTGACTCCATCACGGTTCCCAGTACGATCACTGGCGACCAACTCAAAACCATCGAGGGCATGACCATCACGGTCAACGCTTACGCCATTCAGGCGGACGGCTTTGCCAATGCGGAAACTGCGTGGGAGGCAATTAAGTAATCCATTCGACAGTTAGATCAAACGATTGGGAAAGGAGAAAAAAAGCATGAAGAAATTCCGCGAACTCAGCGGCAAGCTCGTTGTCGCGATGCTGGCGGTGACGCTGCTGATCGGCTGCGCCATCGGCGGCACGGTCGCCTGGCTGACCGCCAAGACCGATCCTGTGGTCAACACCTTTACCTATGGGGATATCAACATTGAGTTGACCGAAACCAAGCCTGAAAATAAACAGGCCAAGATCATCCCCGGAGTGAACATTGAGAAAGACCCGAAGGTGACGGTCAAAGCGAACTCCGAAGCCTGCTGGCTGTTTGTCAAGGTGGAGGAAGCTGGCACGTTCGTTACCGATAAGGTGACCTATTCCATTGATACCGGCTGGACGAAACTTACAGGTGTAACGGGTGTTGACAATGTCTATTACCGCGAAGTCGGTGCTGTGACGGCTGATACTGATTTTGCTGTCCTCAAGGACAATAAGGTCACGGTCAGCGACACCCTGACGAAAGAGGACATCCAGAATATCACCAATCCCACCCTGACCTTCACGGCCTATGCCGTGCAGAAGGACGGCATTGACACTGTCGAAGCCGCATGGGAAAAGGTGTCCCCTTCCACTACCACCCTGTAAACCAATTTCCTCAAATATAAAAACGAAAGGACCTGTGACCAATGAAAAAGAAGATTCTTGCCCTCAGCATGTGCATCGCACTTGCCGCCATCGCCATCGTCGGCGCATCTCTTGCGTATTTCACGGATACCAAGACTGCCACGAATACATTCACGATGGGCAATGTCCAGATTAAACTTGATGAAACCGACATCAAGAATCCCGAGGGCGACCGTGTTACCAGCAACGTATATAACGTTTATCCCGGTGCTGTTGTGACCAAAGACCCGATTGTCCATAACATCGGCAAAAACGGCGCTTACATCCGTGCTACCGTCAATGTCAGCAACTGGATGAACCTGGCTAGCGCTTATTATCCTGATTTTAAAGAAACTTTCCCCAATGATGGCTACAAGGCTGCGCTAAACCTGCTGGTTGGTGAACTGGGCGAGGGCTGGAGCGTTGTCGAAGTGGTACAGGGCGATACGTTTACCCTCGGTCAGTTCGATGCCAAGTTCATCCTGAAGTATGATGGCGTTCTGGCCTCTGGTGCTGATACCACCGCTATGTTCCAGACCGTTACCATTCCCACTGGCATCGACAATGCTAACGCAGATTCTTTTGATGAGGTTAAGGTCGTAGCTCAGGCGATCCAGGCTGATGGCTTCGATACTTGGGAAGCTGCTTTTGCCGCGTTTGATGCTGAGTAATAAGTAATTTCCCCTATACGATCATGGTCCTGTGCCCCGCTCTCCCGGGGTGCAGGCCATGCGAGAGCACCCGGCGCATTGGCCGGATGCTCTCGCATGGCTTGCAAAAACAGGTCAGAATCACCGTTTTGCTCAATAATACAGGCTTGAGAGGAGCGAAGAGAATGAAGCGAAAACTCTTGATCGTGTCGGTGCTGGCGATCCTTGTTGCCGTCACGGCCGCCGGAACCTTGGCGTATTTCACCGATACCGGTACGGCGCACAACGTCATCACCACCGGCAATGTCGATATCGAGCTCAACGAGTGGGCGGACGAAGCCCGCACGCAGCCCTTCCAGGACAAAACCGGCGTGATGCCCGGCACAAAGGTCACCAAGATCGTCGAGGTCAAAAACACCGGTACGGGCGCGGCGTTCCTCCGCCTGTACGTGGAGAAGAATGTCTACGGCGCGGATCAGAAGCCGATGAAGCCCGATCCCGTCAGCCTGAACTTCAACAATACCGATTGGACCTATTCGGAATCGGAAGACTATTATTACTACAACCGCCCTCTGGAACCCGGCAAGACCACCGAGCCGCTGTTCACCACCGTCACCTTCGACCCGCTGATGGGCAACGAATATCAGAACGCCACCGCCCATGTGAAGGTGATCGCCTACGCTGTCCAGTCCGCCAACAATGGGGACAGCCCGCAGGCGGCAAAGGGCTGGCCTTCTGACACGCAGGCGGAGCCCACTCCGGTGCCGAATCCGCCCGAAAATCCCTGACCTGAAAGGAGCGATAGAGCATGAAGAAGAGAATAGGAGCAGCGCTGCTGAGCTTTGCGATGCTTGCCGCTCTGTTTGTGCCGAGCGTGATCCCTGCGCGCGCGGAAGCGGATAACGCGATCACGCCCGTGCTGACGACCACGCCTGAGCCCACCGCGACGGTGACGGCCGCCCCCGGCGAAACCGCCGCGCCCACCACAACGGTGACGACCGCCCCCGGCGAAACCGCTGCGCCCACCGCGCAGCCCACGGAAACCGCCGCGCCGAGCGCTTCCCCCGAGACGAGTGAATCGCCCGCGCCCAGCGCCACCCCCGCGCAGTGCACCTGCGGCGCCGCCGAAGGCGAAGCCCACAAGGAGGGCTGCCCGCTGTATGCGAAGCCTGTGCCCGATGATTTCAAGCACATGGGCACTTGCACAAAGGACTGCACCGATGCGGAGTGCAAATGCCCCTGCCACCTGTTCAACAAGATCATGGCCTGCACCACGCTGGAGGAGATCGAGGCGATGATCGAGGCAACCCCGGAGGATGTGCTGAGGTCTTTGTCGGAGGAGCAGATCGCGCAGGTGGAGGCGCATATGGAAGCGCTGATGCCCGCCCCGCTGCCCGCCATCGTGATTGAGGAATCCGAACCCCCCGTGGAGAGCGAGATTTGCCGTGCTACCGTAAACTTCACCGATGTCGCGCCCTTTGGCGAACCCGTTACCGGCGGGGAGAATTGAGGAGGCAGACTATGAAAAAGACGAGGATTCTATCGCTGCTTCTGGGTCTGTCCCTTCTCTGCACGCTGATTGTGCCCACAACGGTCTATGCGGATGATCCCCCCGCTGCTGATAGCGGCATGAAGATCAGCAAGACGGCGACAGCCAACGCTGACGGTTCCTATACCATCACGCTGGAAGCCTTCGCCACCGGCTCTAAGGTCATTACGGAGCAGAAAACGGATATTCCCACTGATATTGTTCTTGTTATCGACCAGTCCGGCTCGATGAACGACCCGATAGGTGGCTATACATACACGGAATACTGGAAAAGTAGTGGATGGAACAATCGCAACTATCATAATGACGAGTATTATCCGCTTAGGCACAATGGCGGCAACGAGAACCTGTGGCACAAGCTGAATAATAACGAGTATATTGCCGTTTCCGTAGAACAGAAGATGGTATATACCGCTATTTCCGGCTGGAGCAACCGGAAATACTATGATAATCAAAACAGCCTGTACTGTCTGGTTTCAGGAGAGTATAAGTCAGTCACAGTGAAGAGAGAAGGACATGTTTTTTCCGCTGATGAATACAGGTACACGGTGGATGGTCAGCCAATTCTCTATACGACCGGAGACGAAAGCATTCCAAACTTTGAGCAATATGCTCCTCTCTATCAGTCCAAAAAGAAGTACACCTATTCCTATACTCTGAATGGAGTCACAACGGTTATAGAAGAGTCGTTTGGGGATGGGAGCAGTCCTGACATGCAGTTTTATCGCAGGGATTATAGTAGTAGTGCTGGCGACACGAGGCTGAATGCTCTAAAGAATGCAGCAACTACATTCGCCAATGCCGTTGCTGCGAAGGCAGCAGGTGCGGATGGCGACATCAATACCCCTGCCGATAATGTCAATCACCGCATTGCCGTGGTAGGCTTTGCAAGTGGAAAACGCTATAACGGCAACAATTATTATTACAACAACACAGAAGTTTTTGTAGGTAGCAATCAATATAGATACGGAACTGCTGCACAAGGACAATATGGGAATGCCTTTCAAGATATGAACACCTCCACGGGGGTTAGTAATGTCAGCGCTTCCATCGGAGTTCTTTCTGCTGATGGTGGCACGCTTACAAATCTTGGCCTTGAGATGGGCAACGGGATTTTCGGTGCAAACCCCATAGCGGAGGGAGAAAAGCGGAATCGTGTCGTAATCGTATTTTCAGATGGTGTTCCTGGTTGGAGCGGTTATGATTCCGATACAGCGAATAATGCGATTACTCAGGCTGGGACTGCAAAAAACACCTATGGAGCAACAGTATACACCATTGGCATATTCCCCGGCGCGAACGCGACCAGCGCAGGCAATCAGAACGGAAACGAAACGGAGAAGGCCAACTGGTTCATGCAGCAGGTTTCTTCCAACAACGGAACTCCCCGCACGCCCAGCTACTACCTCTCTGCCGGTGATGCGGCTTCTCTGAACAGCATCTTCCAGCAGATTTCCGACCAGATTGAGACTGGCGGCTCGTCTTCCACGCTGACCTCCGATGCTGTTGTGAAGGACATCATCTCCCCGCAGTTCACGCTCCCGGAGGGCGCGACTACGAGCAGCATCACACTGGAAACGTATCGCTGCACCGGCAAGAATGGCTCCGACTATACTTGGAGTAAAAATACCGATGCAATGGGCGCAACTGCAACCATCAGCGGCGATCAGGTAAACGTCACCGGCTTCAACTTCTCCGAGAACTACGTCGGTACAGTCACCGAGAACGGCAACACCTCCTATCGCGGCAATAAGCTGGTTATCAGCTTTAAGGTTCAGCCGAAGGCTGGTTTCCTGGGTGGCAACGATGTTATCACCAATGCAAGCGCGGGTATCTACGAGAACGGTTCCGCGCAGACCCCTGTCATGACCTTCGAGCAGCCCAAGGTCAACGTCCCCATTCAGGACGTGACCGTCACGGCCGGGGACAAGAACGTGTATCTGCTGGGCGGTGTGACCGCCGATCAGCTCAAGGACGGCGCGACTGTCAAGGTCGGCGAGGTGGAACTTGATCTGAGCAAGGCGAACGATACAGAAAAACCCTACGGCCTTGAAAAATGGCAGACGGAATATGTGAATATCACGGTTGCAGTCAAGGACAAGGAGGGCAACGTGATTTCGGCTGACGGCCTGAAAGACCTGACCGAAGACACAACCTACACCGTTGAAGCTACCGTAGCGCCCAAGACCGTGGGTACTTCTACCCCCGCAAAGGGTGACGCAGCAACTGCGAAGACCGGCGTCAACGATCCTGCCGCTAGCATCAACGTCTTCAAGCCGGAGCTGACCTTCAAGGACAGCCAGATCGACCTGGGCGAAACGGCGAATTACGAAGCGCAGAACCGTGGATCCAACTTCGAGGTGTGGAAGCACGGCGATACGCTGAGCGATAACGCGGCCATGATCGGAACGAAGCCCGGACTGGCTCTGTCGTATGATCCGGAGGCGGTTGCGTTCACGCAGGACACCCCGGTCAAGGTTACGGTGAAAATCGGTGATACCGATGTGACTACGCATACGACATTCAAGCATGATCTTTGCGACTTTGTTGGCTGCAAGTGGAACGAATCGTATGCTGAAGGTGGAGCACACTTCATCGTCCACATCAAGTCCTTCGACCTAACCATTGAGAAAACCGGCACGCAGGACATCGACGAGAACCAGAGCTTCGTGTTCAAGGTAAAGAAGGACGACGATTCCTTCTCCATGGACGTGGTGATTTGCGGTAACAGCAGCGTGACCGTCAAGGGCCTCAGGCCCGGCACCTACACCGTCACCGAGGAAATCGGCTGGTCGTGGCGGTACACGCCTGAAGCGAAGAATCAGCAGGTTAAACCGGAGGATGTAGTTAACGGCGTTGTGACGGTGACCTTCGACAACACCCGCGAAAAGATCAAGTGGCTCAACGGCGGCGCGTGGTGTAAAAACCTGTGGGGAACATCCACACCCATCAAGAGTAACTGAGAAGGGAGGCCATGAAAATGCGTAACACCAACAAGAGCGGGTTCCGCTGGAAGCGCTCCGGAATTCTGCTGGCTGCGGTCATCGTGCTGCTGGCCGGCGCGGTCGGCGGCACATGGGCCTTCCTCGCGGCGCAGAGCGAACCCGTGCAGAACAACTTCACCTACGCTCATGTGCGCTGCACGATCAAAGAGATATTTGACGGAACGACCAAATCCGATGTGCAAATCCAGAACACCGGCGATATCTCCGCTTACATCCGCGCCCGCATCGTTGTGACGTGGAAGGATGCAAACGGCAATGTGTCGTCCACTGTTCCGGTGAAAAACACGGACTACACCATCGCTTTCAATGAGAAGGATTGGACACAGCAGGGCGGTTATTGGTACTGCAAGACCGCAGTGAACCCAAACGGTTTTACGCCTGAGCTGATTTCGGAGTGCAAAAAAACGGCCAATGCAAATGCCCCTAAAGGCTATGACCTTTCCGTCGAAATTCTGGCCGACGCGATTCAGAGCGAACCCGCAAGCGCGGTAACGGAAGCCTGGGGCAATACTCCGATCGCTGCGTCGGGAAACTAAGGAGGATGAAAACATGAAAAAGATGCTGAAAATCGCGTTTTCCCTCCTGATGACGCTCGTGCTGGCGGCCGGGATGTGCGTCTCGTCCGTCGCAGGAGATGCGGCCATCAACCTGACCTACAAGGGAGAAGTGGGCGGCGGCTTCGAGTTCAAGCCCGGCAGCGGCTACACTTCCACCGACCTTTTCGACAACTTCAAAAACGTGATGCCCGGCGATGAGCTGGAGCAGAAGGTTGTGTTCACCAACAACGACACGCAGCACGATTACGTCAATCTCTACATGCGCGCGGTGCCGCACGGCGAGAAAAACGCCCCGCAGGCGCAGGTTTCCACCGCGCAGAGCAGCGAATTCCTGAGCAAGCTCGAAATGTGGGTCTACAACGGCAAAACGGAGATTTATCACGCCTCGCCCGATCAGCCTGAGCAGCTCGCAAGCGACGTGCTGCTGGGGAGCTTCTTCAAGGGAGAAACCGCGACGCTCACCGTCAAGCTCAAGGTGCCGATCGAACTGGAGAATCAATACGCCAACCGCATCGGCGAGGTGGACTGGGTGTTCACGGTCAACGCCTTCAGCGACGATTTGATGATCGTGCGCAAGGTGTGGAGCGACGGCAGCGGCAACGATCACGCCAACGATGTGGTCAAGGCCAACCTGATCTGCGATGGGAAGGTGGTCTGCACCAAGGAGCTGACGAAGGACAACGGCTGGACCGAGACCTTCAGCAAGCTGCGCGACGGCGGAATCGACGACCTGAACATCGAAAACCACACCTGGAAGATCGAAGAGGCTGAGGTGCCTTATGATTACACGGTCAGTTACAGCACAGACGGCAACGTGACCATCATCACCAACACGCGCAATCATCACGTTTATCCGGACTACGACGTGGACATCACCGTGAACAAAAAGTGGAGCAATGATGCGGGGTACAAGCGCCCGAAGTATGCGTTGGCGACGCTTTACAGCGGGGATAAGGCGATCGAGACCGTGCGCTTGGACGCATCCAACGGTTGGAGCTACAGTTGGAAAAAGCTCCCGGCGGGCGGAAACTGGCATGTGATGGAGAGCAGCGTGCCCGCAGGGTACACACCGGTTTATTCCGCAACCGGCGATGTGGTGACGATCACCAATACCGCGCGGCTGATTCAGACCGGACAGCTCAACTGGCCGGTGTTCGCGCTGGGCGCTGCAGGCGCGATCCTTGTGATTCTCGGCGGGATCGTGTTGTTGAAGAAGAGAAAGAATGCCTAAAAAAGCGGGCGTTGTGATTGTGATTCTGGGAGCAGTGCTGATTCTTTCGGCACTGCTCCTGCTTGCGTACAATCGGGCGGATGACGAGCGCGCAGGACAGGAAGCCGAGAGCCTGCTGCTGCGCGCACAATCGGAAATCGCCCAAAGAGAGGAAGAACCGACCGCAGCTCCGTCTCCGAAAGAAACACCGACGGAAATGCCGACGCCCGAAGCAGACGAGCCTCTTACGCAGAGCGAAAGCGCAGAAGCGGAGAGCAAAAGGGAAAGCTATGATTTTGCAGGCGTGTTGTCCGTTCCTGCGGTGGGACTGGAGTTGCCCGTGATCGACGAATGGAGCTATGCGCGGCTGCGCATCGCGCCTTGCCGGGAATTCGGAACAGCGGCGGGCGGTGATTTGGTGATTGCAGGGCATAACTACCGCAGGCATTTCGGGAGGCTGAAGGAGCTTGCGGCCGGGGACGAGGTGCAGTTCACCGACATGGACGGGACAGTTTATCTGTATGCTGTGGCGGCAGTGGAAACCGTGCAGCCGGAAGAAGTGGATAAGGTGGTAAACGGCGGGCACGATTTGACGCTTTACACCTGCACGCTGGGCGGCAAAACCCGCGTCACGGTCTGGTGCGATCTGGTGGATGCAAACAAAAAATCCGAATAAAGACTGAAAATCGAAAAAACGCGCCCCGTGCGGAAAAGGAGACGAAGCCTGATCCGCCCGGGGCGTGTTTCGCACTGTGCGACGAATGGAAAAGAGCTTTTTATGATTTTGATAAGGACTTGTAAAATCCGAATATTCCGCTCGATTTTTGTTGACTTTGCTCATTTTGTGTGCTATTCTTTGGGTGAATTGAATACTCTTGCCAATATATGTTTGGAAAGTTGGCCCAAATGTCTCTACCGCGGCGCCGTGCAAGCTGCGACTATTGGTAAACTCCGCTGCAGCGGAAAGGCGATATTGGCAGGCAGACTTATCTCTTTAAGTCTGCTTTTTCTTATTCAGTTTGAACGAATAAAAGAACGCTTGTCTGCGATGAACGTTCGGGAATTTGGGGAGAACCGGTCATGAAAGCACTGGAAGAAAAAATACTGCGCGAGGGCACTGTGCTGCCGGGCAACATTCTGAAGGTGGGGTCCTTTCTCAACCACCAGATTGACGTGGACTTCTTGATGAAGATGGGGCGAGAAATCGCGCACCTCTTTGCGGACGCGAAGGTGACGAAGGTTTTCACCATCGAAACCAGCGGCATCCCCGTTGCGATGGCGGCGGCTGCGGCCATGCACGTCCCGATGGTCTACGCTAAGAAACACAAATCCGGCAATCTTTCCGGTGACCTGTACACGACGGTGGTGCATTCCTACACCCACAACACGGATTACAACATCGTGGTGAGCAAGGATTACATTCAGCCCGGCGACAATCTCCTGCTGGTGGACGATTTCTTGGCCAACGGCAAGGCGCTGGAAGGGCTGATCGATATCGCGGCCCAGGCGGGCGCGAAGATCGCGGGCGCAAGCTGCGCCATTGAAAAGGGCTTTCAGGGCGGCGGAGACCGCCTGCGCGCCGAGGGTGTGCGCGTGGAGTCCCTTGCGGTGATCGAAACGATGGACGATGCATCCGTTACGTTCCGGCGCTGAATTCGATGTAAATGCAAATTTACATAAACACATCAATGGAGGAATTTAGGATGAAAAAGTTTCTAGCCATTATGCTCGTGCTGGCCATGGCGCTGATGATGCTCGCCGGCTGCCAGTCTCAGCCCGTTGCGACTGAATCCCCTGCCGCTGAGGAAACTGCGGCTCCCGAAGAGTCCGCTGCCCCCGAAGAGTCCGCTGCTGCGGAGGAAACCGCCGCTCCCGAAGAGAGCGCGACCGCTGTTCCCGCAGACTTCAAGGTCGGCTTCATTTTCCTGCACGACGAAAACTCCACCTACGACAAGAACTTCATGGACGCTGCCAAGGCGGTTCAGCAGGAGCTTGGCCTGACTGACGACCAGGTGATGTTTAAGACCAACATCCCCGAGTCCAACGAGTGCTACGAAGCGGCGGCTGAGCTGGCCGACGCGGGCTGCAAGCTGATCTTCGCCGACAGCTTCGGCCATGAGGACTACATGATTCAGGCTGCTCGCGAGTATCCCGAAGTGCAGTTCTGCCATGCCACCGGCACGCAGGCGCACACCCTGGGTCTTGCCAATTTCCACAATGCTTTCGCTTCCATCTATGAGGGACGTTATCTGGCTGGTATTGCCGCCGGCATGAAGATCAACTCCATGATCGATGCGGGTACCATCACCGCCGAGCAGGCCAAGATGGGTTACGTCGGCGCCTTCCCCTACGCGGAAGTCAAGTCCGGTCTGACCTCCTTCTTCCTGGGTGCTCGTTCTGTTTGCCCCTCTGTGACCATGGACGTCAAGTACACCAATTCTTGGTTCGATATCGCCAAGGAGAAGGAAGCTGCGACTGCGCTGATTCAGGACGGCTGCGTGCTGATCTCCCAGCATGCTGACTCCGAAGGCGCTCCCAAGGCTTGCGAAGAGAACAACGTGCCCAATGTTGCCTACAACATCAGCACCATCTCCATCGCGCCCAACACCGCGCTGATTTCCTCCGCGATCTCCTGGAAGCCCTACATGAAGCACATCATCGAGTGCGCTATCAACGGCACCGAGATCGAGACCGACTACACCATGACCCTCAAGGACGGCGGCGTCATCCTGACCGAACTCAATCCCGCCTGCGCTGCGGAGGGCACCGAGGAAGCCATTGAGGCGGCCAAGGCTAAGCTGGAAAGCGGCGAGCTGCACGTCTTTGACACCGCCACCTTCACCGTCGGCGGCCAGACGCTGACCTCTTACAAGGCGGATGTGGATACCGATGCGGACTTCACTCCCGACACCGAGGCGATCTCCGACGGCTACTTCCACGAGTCCGAATACCGTGCTGCTCCTTACTTCGATCTGGACATCGACGGCATCACCACCAAGTAATTCCACACGGAACAAAGGGCGGGGTCCCCAGCGGCCCCGCCTGATTTTGCATTTTTCCTTGACCCTCAATCCCTGAAGCGGCGCTTGCCTGCCGCCTTAGCCTTGAGGGTCAAGACTATTCTGTAAAAAAGGCGGGAGGCAGCATCGTGGCCGGTAGCACAGCGATTGAACTGAAAAATATCACGAAACGATTCGGCAGCATCGTGGCCAACAAGGGCGTGAACCTCAAGGTCTACGAGGGCGAAATCCTCTCTATTCTGGGAGAAAACGGCAGCGGCAAGACCACCTTGATGAATATGATCGCCGGCATTTACTTCCCGGATGAAGGACATATCTACGTTCGGGGTCAGGAAGCCGTCATCCGTTCGCCCAGAGATGCGTTTGACCTGGGCATTGGCATGATTCATCAGCACTTTAAGCTCGTGGACGTGTTTTCCGCTGCGGAAAACATCGTGCTGGGGTTGGATGAGAAGGGCCGCTATGACATCCGCAAGGTGGCCCAGCGCGTCCGCGAGATCAGCGAGCGCTATGGCTTTGATATCGACCCCAACAAGAAGATCCATGAAATGTCTGTTTCCGAAAAGCAGACCGTGGAAATCGTCAAGGTGCTCTATCGCGGCGCGGATATACTGATTCTGGATGAGCCCACCGCCGTGCTGACCCCGCAGGAAACCAAGAAGCTTTTCGACGTGCTGCGCCGTATGCGCGACGATGGCAAGTCCATTATCATCATCACCCATAAACTGCACGAAGTGCTGTCGCTCTCCGATCGCGTGGCAGTGCTGCGCCGCGGCGAATACGTCGGCGAGATCGAAACCACAAAGGCTGACGAGGCCATGCTCACCGAAATGATGGTAGGTAAAAAAATCAGCCTCAACATCGCTCGCAAGGAACCTCAAAACACCGAGGAACGCCTGGTGGTGCGCGGCATCAGCTGCATCAGCCGCGAGGGCGTCAAGCTCCTGGACGATATTACCTTTACCGCAAAATCGGGCGAAATTCTGGGCATCGCCGGCATCGCCGGCAGTGGCCAGCGCGAACTGCTGGAAGCCATCGCGGGCTTGCAGCATCTGGATAAGGGCGAAATCCTTTACAATAATCCCAAGACCAAGGGCGTGGATAACCTTCGCGACAAGACCCCGATGCAGATTCGCGAATTGGGCGTGCGCCTCTCCTTTGTGCCGGAGGATCGCCTCGGCATGGGTCTGGTCGGCAGCATGGATATCGTGGACAACATGATGCTTCGTTCCTACCGCGGCGGCCATTCGCTCTTTGTGCAGCGCAAGGAGCCAAAGGATCTGGCGCAGCACATCATCAGCGAACTGGAGGTCGTCACCCCAAATGCCAACACTCCCGTGCGCAGGCTTTCGGGCGGCAACGTGCAGAAGGTGCTCGTCGGCCGTGAAATTGCCGCAGCGCCCACCGTGCTGATGGCGGCCTATCCCGTGCGCGGACTGGATATCAACTCTTCCTACATGATTTACAATCTGCTCAGCCAGCAGAAGGAAAACGGCGTGGCGGTGATCTTCGTGGGCGAGGATCTCGACGTGCTGCTCGAGCTGTGCGACCGCATCCTGGTCATCGGCGGCGGCCGCGTGACGGGCATTGTTGATGCGCGCAGCGCGACCAAGGAGCAGATCGGCCTGTTGATGACGACGACCAAGACGGAGGCGGAACAGCAATGACGGCAACCACGAATCACAGCAAACAGCACCGCGAACCGCTGGTTCGCATCTCCAAGCGGGGCGATCTGATCTGGTGGAAGGCCTGGCTCATCCGTCTGGCGGCCATCGTGCTGGCCATGTTGGTCTGCGCGGGACTGATCGTGCTCATCACCGGTTATAACCCCATTGAGGTTTACGTTTCGATGTTCAAGGGCAGCTTCGGTTCCACCCGCAAGGTTTGGATCACCATGCAGAAAACGGCACTGCTGCTCTGCATCTCGCTGGCCGTGACTCCGGCCTTCAAGATGAAGTTCTGGAACCTGGGCGCGGAGGGCCAGGTGCTGATGGGCGCCTGCGCTACCGCTGGCTGCATGCTGGCCTGGGGCAATAAAATGCCCATCGGTCTGCTCATCCCCGTGATGCTGATTGCGGCCGTTGCGGCGGGCACCATCTGGGCGCTGATCCCCGCGGTCTGCCGTGCCAAATGGGGCACGAACGAATCGCTCTTTACCCTGATGATGAACTATGTGGCGATGCAGATCGTCTCCTATTGTATCACCTTCTGGGAAAACCCCATCGGCTCCAACACCGTCGGCATCATCAATTCCGCCACTTCCGGCGGTTGGCTGCCCTCGCTGTTCGGTCAGAAATACCTGCTCAACATCCTCGTCGTGGCGCTGATTACGATTTTGATGTACATCTACCTCAAGTACAGCAAGCATGGTTACGAAATTGCCGTTGTGGGCGAGAGCCAGAACACCGCGCGCTATATCGGTATCAACGTCAAAAAGGTCATCGTCCGCACGGTGGCGCTCTCCGGTGCGCTCTGCGGGCTGGCGGGGCTGCTGCTGGTGGCCGGCACCGACCACACCATCTCCACCAACACCGTCGGCGGGCAGGGGTTTACTGCGATCATGGTGTCGTGGCTCGCCAAGTTTAACCCCTTGGTGATGGCGCTGACTTCCTTCCTGTTGATCTTCCTGGGACGCGGCGCGGGCGAAATTGCCACCGCTTTCCGCCTGAATGAAAGCGTGTCCGACATCCTGACGGGCATCATTCTGTTTTTCATCATTGGCTGCGAGTTCTTTGTCAACTATAAGGTCAACTTCCGCCCGATGCATAAGGAGGGCAAGTAATATGCTGGAGATCATCGCTTCTTTCATCAAGCAGGCCATCATTCAAGGCATTCCGCTGCTCTACGGTTCTACGGGCGAAATCCTGACCGAAAAGAGCGGCAACCTCAATCTGGGTATTCCCGGCATCATGTATATCGGCGGTATTTCGGGCGTTATCGGTGCGTATTTCTACGAAAAGTCCGTCGTGGACATCAACCCCTTCCTGTGCGTGATGATCCCGCTGCTGTGCTCCATTTTGGGCTCCGTCCTAATGGCGCTGATTTACTGCTTCCTGACCGTGACGCTGCGCGCCAACCAGAACGTGACCGGCCTTGCGCTGACCACCTTCGGCGTGGGCGTGGGCAACTTCTTCGGCGGATCGCTGTCCAGCCTGTTCGGTGAGGGCGGTTCGATTTCGCTGATTCGCACCGGCGCATGCTTTAAGGCGACGCTGCCCTTTGCCAGTAAGCTGGGGCTGTTCGGCGATACTTTCCTGTCGTTTGGATTCCTGGCCTATCTGGCGATTGTCATTGCGCTGCTCTGCTCCTGGTTCCTGAACCGCACCCGCGCGGGTCTGAGCCTGCGCGCCGTGGGCGAAAGCCCGGCTACGGCGGATGCGGCAGGCATCAACGTGACCAAGTATAAGTATCTGGCCACCTGCATCGGCGCGGCCATTGCGGGTCTGGGCGGCCTGTATTTCATCATGGACTACATCGGCGGCGCGTGGACGAACGGCGGCTTCGGCGACCGCGGCTGGCTGGCGATTGCGCTCGTCATTTTCGCGCTGTGGAAGCCGAAATACAGCATTCTCGGCTCTATCCTCTTCGGCGGCTTGTATATTGTCTATCTCTACATTCCGGGCCTTTCCCGCAGCTCGCAGGAGATCTTCAAGATGCTGCCCTATGTTGTGACGATTGTGGTGCTGATCGTGCTCTCGATCCGCAACCGCCGCGAAAATCAGCCTCCGGAAAGCCTCGGCCTGTCCTATTTCCGCGAAGACCGGTAAAAGCATAAAAGAAGCTCCGCAGTTCTGTGAACTGCGGAGCTTTTCGTTTGACTAAAAGACGGGGAAAATCAGATCTCGGTGGGAGTGGGCTTTTTGAGCCCGACTACATCGGAGACGGGCAGGGAGAACACGAGGCCGTGCTCACCGGTTTCGGCGAGGATTTTGTTGCAAATTGCCTTGAGGATCGCCTGCTTGTCGGCGCGGGGAACGAGAATCATGACCAGATCCTTTTCGGGCTGAATGGTGATGCCGAAAATCTTGCGGGCTTCCTGCGGGAAAACTTCGCGCGCACGGGCGATGGTGCCTCCTCGGCAGCCCGCCGCCTTGGCGGCGTCAAACACAATATCGGTATTATCGTCGTCCACAACGGCGATGATGAGGTCGTGCGTAATCTCTTGGGACATGACAGGTTCCTCCTTGCTGTAATCGGGAAGCAGTATGTCTGCCTGTATGCTGCGCACGGCGGCAAGACTGATGCCGGAAAGAGGGATAGTGAAGGCAATGCCGTGACCGGCGCGGGAAAAGACGGGTAACTCGCGGAGCCGAGGCAGCTTGTGCGCCAGAAGATCCGCAGGGGAGAGAGAAAGAAGAATGTCCTTTTCCGGGGAACCAAGACCCAGATAGTGAAGGATATCCGAGCTGGCGGTACCGCGACCCTGAACGATCAGGTGTGCCCCGATCTGCGATTTGGCATAGAGCTTGGCTAGTTCCTCGCCTTTGCCGCGGGAAACGATGGAGATGAGCCATTTCATCTGCATAGGGTTCATGAGCTAGTCCTCCTTGCTAAGGTCGAGAATTTCTTCTTCGGCGAAAGGCTCGGCCAGCTTCTGATGTTTTTTCTGCGCGTCGGTCTTGATCTTGAAGGCAAGACCGACGAGCTGGATGGTGATCAGCGGCGTCATGGCGACCATCGCCACGATGCCGAATGCATCGGTGAGAATATCGCCGCCAACGGCTTCGCAAACGCCCATGGCAAACGGCAGCAGAAAGGTTGCCGTCATGGGGCCGGAAGCCACGCCGCCGGAGTCGAAGGCGATGGCGGTAAAAATCTTAGGCACGACGAAGGAAAGCCCAAGTGCGATGACGTAACCCGGAATCAGGAACCAGAAGATGGATATGCCCGTCAGTACGCGCACCATATCCAGCCCCAGCGAGATCGCCATGCCGAGAGAGAGACCGGTCATCATCATTTTTTCGGAGATGGTGCCTTCGGTCACATCTGACACCTGCTTGTTGAGCACGATGACAGCCGGCTCCGCCTTGACGATGAAATAGCCGATCACCATCGCCAGCGGCACCAGAATCCAGTTGTAGGGGAGCTGAGCCAGCTGCGTGCCCAGATAGTTGCCCGCCGGCATGAAGCCGACGTTGACGCCCGTCAAAAACAGCGTCAGACCGATGAAGGTGTAGAGAATACCCACCAGTATCTTGATCAGCTGTTTTTTACGCAGATGAAGAAAGAAAATTTGGAAAATCAAAAAGAAAGCGAGAATCGGTCCCAGCGCGGTGAGAACTTCGATGGCATAATCCAGAAAGGCATTCTGGAATTGCATCCAAAGCTCGCGCGTGCTGGTGACATCCGGTATGTCCAACGGCGTGTAGGAGCCGGAGGAAGAATGGAAAACCAGACCCAGAATCAGCACAGAGAGGATCGGTCCGATCGAACAAAGTGCAATCAGGCCGAAATTGTCGTCTCCGTCGGATTTACCTTTGCCCACGGCGGAAAGACCGATACCCAGCGCCATGATGAACGGCACGGTGATGGGGCCGGTGGTCACGCCGCCGGAATCGAACGCAACGGCCACAAAGCTGCGCGGCACGAGAAACGCCAACACGAACACCAGCAGATAAAAGCCGATCAGGATTCTGTTCAGGCTCCAGCCGAACAGGTTGCGCAAGAACGCCAGCACCAGAAACAGGCCGACGCCGATGGCAACCGACAGAATCAGCACCAGATCCGGTACGCCCGGCGTCTGTCCCGCCAGAACCGATAGATCCGGCTCGGCGATGGTGATGATCACGCCGATAATAAAGCAGGAGATGGCGATAATGCCCAGCTTATTTGACTTGGTCAGCCGCGCGCCGACCTTTTCGCCAATGGGCATCATGGCCATATCCGCTCCCAGGGTAAAGAAACCCATGCCGATGATGAGCAGAAATGCACCCATTAGGAACAGCATCATCGGTGCAAGGGGCATAGGGGTGATTGTACTGCACAACAGCAGCACAATGGCCGTGATGGGCAGTACAGCCGAGAGGGACTCCTTGATCTTCTCTTTCAGTTCTCGACTCAATGACTTTCCTCCTTTTCTGTGTTGGATCCTTACGCCTCCTATTTTTTCATTCACACTTGTGCAGGAAGAAAAAGCGACCTATTGCGCGTCCGCCACTTCGTGATAGAAGCAGTCGAGCACGCCGATGTAGTTCTTCTTCCAAGGTTTATTCGATCCGCAGTAATGGATGATGGCGGCGTTCTCCTTGACCCAGGAGAGCGGCCGCTTCTCGTTGAGCGGGTTGGCGTTGTAGGTGGCCAGCATCCGGTCGCTGAGGTTATAGATCATCGTGTCCAGCAAGCGGATGCGGCTGCCGTAGAGCGCCGTGATGATGTCCTGGTCGGGCAGCATGAACCATTGCCCGCGATCCTTCGCGTAGTCGATCACTGCTTGCTCGTCCTGCTCCTGCCGCAGCGCCGCAAGGTTCATCAACAGCACGCCCGTGTTGATATAGGGCACCGCCTGCCCAAGGCCCAGACGCAGCTGATTGACGCGCGTGAGGAACTCCCGCGCATGGGTGCAGGCGCAGAACAGCGCGCCGTCAAAGTGCAGGGAATACAGCGTTTCCAGCGAGCGGATGACGATGATGTCCGGATCAAGATATAGCACGCGCTCCATGTCCTGCGGCAGGAACCGCGCCGCAAAGATGCGGTAATACATCATCTGCGGATAGCGGCTAGATTCCGGGAAGTCCCGGAAGGTATCCGGATTCACCGCGATGGGGTGGAATTCCGCCTTGCCGCCCAAACGCTGCCGCAGCGCTGCAAAGTCTGCATCCTCAAGCCCCGTGTGCATCACATAAACGTCGTAACCGTCCGGGCAGGGAAAGCGGAGAATGGACTTTAGGCAGATCTCCATCTGCGCAAGATACGCCCGATCGATCGTGAAGAGCAGGTTCATAATGAATCGATATCTCCTTACCTTGGGCAGCGGGGAGCGGTTCGTTCAACAAAATGGATCAAATAAACCCATATTATTCTTTCTATACTTTACGCACAGTTTCCTATTTACTTATATATGTTTAACAAACCGATCCCATGCCGTTCTTTTTATTCAGTATAACGAAGAAAGAAAATCCGCGCGACCGACAAAAAAAGGAAAGTGTCTGTTTATGGGACACTTTCCTTTTTTTGTAACCGAGTTCAGTTCAGATCCATGCCGGTATTGGGATTGAGGCGAATGCGGACGGCCTGTCCTTCATGGGAGTAGAGGCAGAAATTGCTCTCGTCGCCGTTGCGGATGTAATCCACCACCCACTTGTCGCCCTCGAAATGTCCTTCCTCAACGGAGAGGAAGTTCAGCTGATCGCCCGCGTGCGTGGAAAGATGTGCATAGGGGCGCGGGTCGCCAACCTCGGGACGATGGATGAAATCCAGCGCCAGTCCTGCGCCGGCCAGGAAGAATTCGTCCTCGCCGGTCTGGATCAGGATGCCGCGGCCGCGGGCATTGAGATGCTTCTCGTTCTCCGGGTCGCGCAGATTGATGCGGGAACCCAGCCCGTGGCGCAGCGAAGAACCGCGCAGGTAATTGGCGATAACATGATACTTCGGGAGCTTGAGATACTGCTTTATGGCGAACTCTTCCTGCAGGAAGCAGTGGATGCGTCCGGTGCCGCGGTAGCGGATGAGCAGCGGCGCAAGGTTTTGGATCGTGCGCATCGAAACCATCACGGGATAGGCGTCCTCGGAAAGCTCGCCGTTGTTGGTCAGCGCGCTCTCCGCACCGAAGCCGCACAGGCCGATGGCGCCGTAATCCGCCGCCGCACGGATCAGATCCATCGCAAACGCCTCGCCGGTGGGCGAGGTTTCGGGGATAAACAGCGCGTTGTCGGGGCGGGCATAGCGGGAACAGATGCGGCTGTAAACGCTCAGCTCGGGATTGTAGATATCCGGAGCGATCAGGTCAAGCGCGGGCGCGCCCTTCTTCCAGATATCGAGCACGCGGCCCACCGCAGCGCCGCTGTTGTAGCATTTGCCAGGCTCTTCATAGCCGGTTTCGCCGATCATGACATTGGTGTAGAGCACCGGGAAGTCGTACTGCGCACGACCGCGGCGGGCAATCTGACCGATGTAGAGCGCGTGATACCAGGCGTTGAACGCCTCATGCGCGTGGCGGCCGAACTGCCCCACCCAGGTGTTGGAGCCGTCGCGCTCACCGCAGTCCTCCAGTTCCACATCCCGCAGCTCTTCCGGCAGCGGTTTTTCGTAGTCACGGTTGGCAAGAGTGGAATAGTCGCGGTCGGTGTAGCCGATGCCCATCTCGTTTTCCACCTGTACGCCGATGACCGTGCCGGTCTCGCCGTCGTATTCCTTCAGGAATGCCATCACGCGCTCAAAGGCCAGCGCGTCGCGCTCCAGCGTGGCGGCGCAATGGGGCGTCAGCGCGACCAGCGGGGAGCCGGAATCGTTGATGGCCGGGCGGTAGGTCGCCGGGTCCAGCTTGATGTATTCGGGAACATAGTTCGGGTGGCCGTTTTTGCTCGTGCCGAACCACAGAAGGATCAGATAGAGCCCCGCCTTGCGCGTGCGGTCGATGGTCTCGCGGATCAGGCTCATGTCGTAATGATCCTTTTCCGGCTCAATGGCGTACCAATAGATGGGCGTTTCCAGCACGTTGCCGCCGTAGAGCTTCACGGCATGGATCGCCTTGTCCAGCATATCGGTTCCGGTGGATGAGTTGTGTGCTTGCAAGCCGGTCAGCAGCAGCGGATTCCCCTGCTTATCAGTGAAAAAACGGTTCATGGGTACAGCCTCCTTTATGGATGCATTGTTCTCTTTTCTGATTATACGATAACCGGACGCAGATGTTAAGCCTCCATTTGCCGCATGGACATGACAGCCGGGGCAATGCGTGGTATACTGATTCGGAATCAAAAAGGGGGAACGACCATGATCCAGACGGTACAGATGAAGATCATCGCGCGCATTCACAGCGATTTTGACGAGAAGTTCGGGATTCCTCGCCAGAGCGGGCTGGTGGATTCGCTGCGGGCGAAGATCGTGTTTGAGCCGGAGTTCCGCGCGGCGGAGGCCGTGCGCGGGCTGGAGGGCTTTTCGCACGTCTGGCTGATCTGGCAGTTTTCGCAGGCCGTTCGGGAAAACTGGTCGCCCACGGTGCGTCCGCCGCGGCTGGGCGGCAACGCGCGCATGGGGGTGTTCGCCACGCGCTCGCCCTTCCGTCCCAACGCCATCGGCTTATCCTGCGTCAGGCTGGATCACATCGAGCCGCAAACGCCCGAGGGACCCGTGATCTGGGTGCGCGGCGCAGATCTGCTTGACGGCAGCCCGATCTTCGACATCAAGCCTTACCTGCCCTATGCCGACGCGCATCCGGAGGCGCTGGGCGGCTTTGCCTTGCAGGAAAAGGAGGGGGCGCTGCGCATCGTGTTCCCGGAAGAGCTGCTGGCCCGTGTGCCGGAAGAACTGCGGCAGGGGCTTTGCGACGTGCTGCGGCAGGATCCGCGGCCGGGCTATCAGGATGAGCCGGGGCGGCGATACGGCATGGCCTTTGCCGGCTTTGACGTGCGCTTTACCGTGGAAAACGGGGTGCTCACGGTTGTGGAGGTTGCAGAAAAATGAAAAGAAAACCCGTCGAAACGCAGTGTCGTTTCGGCGGGTTTTGTGCAAGAGAAAATCGTCAGGCGGGATCGGCCACAACGTTGTGCAGCCATTTCTTGGAAAGGATGCGCGGCAGGCCGACGACGGACTTGACAAGATCGCCCATCATGACGCACAGGCAGACGCCCCATAGCGGAAAGCCGAGATAAACGCCAAGGAACGACAGCGGCACGCCCACCAGCCACACCGTCGCGGTGTCCAGTATGCAGGCGAAAACCGTGTCGCCGCCGCTGCGGCAAAGCCCCACAATGATGGTGTTATTGAATGCGCAAGGGATCTGGCGGAGTGCCTGCAGCGCCAGCATCTCCATCGCCTGCACCCGCGTCTCCGGCGTGACATCGAAAAAGGTGAGAATCTGCGGGCGGAACAGATACAGCAGCGCGCACATCACCGTGCTCATCAGCGGGATCAGTACGAGGAAGCGCGTGCTGTCGCGCAGTGCGCCTTCGTTGTCGCCCGCGCCGATCAGGTGGCCGGTGCGGATGGCGCAGGCGTCGGAAAGGCCGCGCGTGAGCACCATGAAGAGCTTGGAGACCGTGTCGCCGATCTGCACTGCGGCCAGCGCCGACGTGCCCAGCATACCGTAGGCCACGGTGTTGAGCGAGATGCCGATGGACCAGAGCGTCTCATTGATGAAAACCGGCAGCGCGGTTTTGAAATAGCGCGCGGCAAAGGCGCGGTCCAGATGGCAGAACAACTGCTTGAAGCTCGCCGCCACCGGCGTGCGCTGGATATAGACCACGGCAAAGAGCACGAGGAATTCCACATAGCGCGCGATGCTCGTTGCAATCGCCGCGCCGCGCAGTCCCAGCGCCGGGAAGCCGAGCAGGCCGAAGATCAGCACGAGGTTGAGCGAGGTGTTGGTAAAGACCGAAAGCAGACTGGTCAGCATCGGCAGGCGCACGCTGCCCGTGGCGCGGCAGGCATAGCCCATCGCAAACGACAGCGCTGTGACGATATACGAAGCGCCCACGATGCGCAGGTATTCCGCGCCCTTGGCGATGACCTCCTCATCGCCGGAATACATTTCGATCAGCGGGCGGGGGCAGATCATCGCGCCCAGCGTGAACAGCAGCGAGGCTGCCAGCGAGATCAGGCCCATCATGCCCATCGTGCGGTGCACGCCGTCTACGTCCCGCTTGCCCCAGAACTGCGCCATAAAAACCGAAGCGCCTGTGCAGGTGCCGAACAGCACCATCGTCAGCAGAAAAAAGATCTGGTTGGCGCATCCGGCCGCGGCAATATCCGCATCGCCCAGTTTGCCCAGCATCACCACGTCAATCAGATTGACGGCACTGTTGATGAGCGCCTGAAACGCGATGGGCAGCGCCAGGGTGAAGGTCTCCTTCAAAAAATCCTTTGGGAAAAAGGACGTGCGCATAAAAACAACCTCCGAAGACAAGATCAAAAAAGAGACAGTGTTCTCAGTATACTCTTTTTGTTTTGCGTGTGCAATTGTTTTCACATCGGAGCGGAAACAAAAAGGAAAACCCCTGTTCATAAATCTTTCAAAGTCGCGACATTGTTTGAACACACTTGACTGTTATACTGTATCCATCAAAAGGAGATGCATCTCCCGATGATCCTTTCAGATCACCCCGGCAGGCAAGATGGCATGCAGTAATAAAACAACCCCTAATGACTCCTCCTCTCCATTCCACAATCCGTCGCCTGCCTTCCTCATATTCGTAAACACAAAGCCGCCTCCCCTTGAGCAAGGGAGACGGCCCTTGTGTTTTTTGGGTGCCTCACAGCGCCTTATAAAGTATCAGTTCCAGTTCGTCCCCCGGGCAGGCGAACGCCCCGATCCCGACATAGCCGAGCTTCCGATAAAAAAACTGCGCGCATTCGTCGGTCTGCGTCGAGGTCATGACGTGCTCATGCCCTTCGGCGCGCATCCGGTTTTCCCAAGCATCCATCATCGCACGGCCGTAGCCTTTGCCGCGGTAGGGTTCCAGCAGGTACAACATATTGAGAAAGGGAATTTCGTCCCAGAAAAAATTCCAGCGCATCCAGCCGGCAAAAATGCCGTTATCCGTTGCAATCATCACTTCGCTTCGGTCGAGTTTGCGCCGCAGCTCTTCGGGAGAGATGTGTTGGTCGTATTTCGCCAGCAGGGCAAAGTCCTGCGCGTCGGCCAATCGAATGTCCATAAAGCAAGCCTCCTTTTTCCTGCTTTCAGCATAGCGGAAAAAAGGAGGCTTGAAAAGGCTCAGAGATTTGTTCATCGGTTTTTACGCAGAATGGCGTGCAGGGTCGAGGGGGCGAGACGACACCGCACTGCCAGCGAAGGAACCGATTCGCCGCACTGGTGTGCTGCGGAGACCTCCGCATTACGCCGGGCGATGTCCTGCCGCGCGCCGGTTTTCGTGTCCGGGGCTTGCGGGCTTCTTTATTGGGAAAGTAGAGCAATCCCGGCCCGGCGGCGGGCAATCTTATTTTGTCTGCTCCGAAGCGCAATAGCCTGCCGTCAGGTTTGACGGAACGCACGGAGCGAAGAAAAACGTTTCAGGGTCTGCATGATTATAGTTCCTCTTATTCGGATTTACGGGTCGAAGGAGAGCGCCAGGCTGCCCATTCCCATCTGGATTTTGAGCTGGCAATCCGCGTCCCCGTCGGGAGAAATGGCTTCGGTTTCATCGTCCAAACGCAGGACGTTTGCGCCGGAGACCGAAAGGTTGCCCAACCCGCGTTCGATCTCCGCGCTGTAATGCGCCGAAGGTTCAAGAAGGTGGATATCTGAGCTGCCAACGCCCAATTCGATATCACAGTCGCCGCGCAGCGTGCCGGAGAGAGAAAGGCTGCCCACACCCGCGCTTAGGTCCAGTTTGTGCAGCGCTACGCGATGCAGCTGGGTCGTGCCGGTGCCCAGCTCAAATACCGCGGATTCCGACGCTTCCCCATCGCGCAGTGTCAATCCGCCGGTGCCGCCGGAAACCGTCAGCTTTTTGCAGATAAGCTGATCCAGCGTGATGTTCCCCATTCCCGCTTCAATAGAAATATCATCGGCGCGAAGGCCGCTGAGTTTGACGTTGCCCGTGCCGCAGGAGATGGAAAGTTCGCGAGCAGAGACGGGCAGCGTGCCGCCGATATCGCCTGTGCCGCCCTCGATGCGGAGCCGATCCAGCTGCCCGGCGGGCAAATAGACCGTCACAATGCGCCGGGCAAGGGTGCCGGTGTGCAGACGGCCCAACCAATCCATGCGCAGAAAACCCAGATTGAAGATGGATTCGCCGCCCAGCATGCTCCGGCTGCGCAGCACAACCTCTCCCTGCCTGTTTTCCGAAAAAGTGAAATCTCCTTCTGAAAAGCCTTCGGTATCCATGCGTGCGGCCTCGGGAGAAGGAGCCTCGGCAAAGCGAACTTCGCCCACACCCACATTCAATGTCAGCGAGGAGAGTGTATCGGCATTCAGCGGAAAGCTGATGCTGACGGCCTCTTCCGGAATCAGGCGGTTGTAAACCCGCGCGCTCCAGAAGCCGCCGACCGCTGTCAGCACCACGCCCAGGCAGGCCAGACACGCCGCAAGAATGAGCAAAACCTTGACAAATTTCTTCATACAGCCGCTCCTTTCACAGCCTTTTTCCGTTTGCCGGAAGAGAAAATTTTCTTAAACAGCAGGCCGATCCAATAGCAAAGATAGCCGGTAAAGACGCTGCAGAGCAGTCCCAGCGAGAGCAGCAGAAGCCCTGTGCCGAACAGCGTCACACCGCCCGGCAGAAAGACCGGAGCCGCGCCGAAGGCGAGCGCGAGCACATAGCCGCCGCTGGCCAGAAGCGCCGCCGACAGAGCGAAAAACGGCGCGACGATGCAGATCAGCACCGCCAGCAGCACGGCCAGCATCGCAAGGACAATGCCCAATGCCGCCGCGCCAAGCCCGATCAGCATGGGCGAAGCCAGTACGCACAGCGTCACGATGCCGACATAGTACCACGCCGAATGCCTCGGCTTGGCTGGGGCTTCGGGTGCGGGCGAGGGCGCAGGCATCGCCGCAGGGGGCGGGGCGTAATCTGCGAGGATTTTTTCCGCAATGGAATCGGGCGAGCCGAGTTAACGGGCGGCCTCTTCTTCCGATTCCGCCTCGTCAAAGTATTCTTCATAATATTTCAGCGCGGCGTCCTGCTCCTCTTTGGGCAGCGCGCTCAGCCTGCCGCGCAGCGCGGTCAGAAATTCATTCCGCGTCATATTCTTCCTCCTTAGGTTCGGGCGAGGCGGCCAATATGCCGTCGATGCGTCGTTTGTATTCAATCCATTCCGCACGGTAGGCGGCGAGCGTTTGCCGCCCGATACCGGTCAGCCGATAATATCTCCGGTTTCGGCCGGAAATGGCTACATCGTAGGTTTCCAGGCAGCCGTCCTTGAGCAGCCGCCGCAGCACCGGGTAAAGCGAGGATTCCGAGGCACCGATGCCGTGCGCCAGCTCCTGCGTGATGCGGTAGCCATAGGTATCGCCTTTTTCCAGAGCGGCCAGCACGCAGGCGTCCATCATCGCCGCGTTGACAGGTAGCAGCAAGACTGTGATCCCTCCTTGCAAATGCTGTTTGACGGTTGATATTATATGACGTATAATATTACTTGTCAATAAGATATGTACGAGCTGTAAAAAAGCGCCATAGGCGGGCACACAGGCGCATTTTCATATAGTACAAAACAGGGACGCTGTGTTATACTAGAACCGCGGACGCAGGCGCGTCCGGCCATTGTTTCACAGAAAGGGTGAAAGATCATGTGGGAAATGTGGGATATGCGGAAAAGAGACGGCCTGGATCTGCTGACGCAGGTGGTATTGGTGCTGCTGGGCGTTTATTTTATCTGCTTAAAGCAGCAGGCGCTGGTGCACATCACGACGCTGCTCGGCCTTCTGATGACGGCGGGCGGCGCGGCCTGCATCGTGCGCGCGTTCATCCGCAAAGAGCAGAGCAGCCTTTTTCTGAGTATGCCGGTGCTGCTGGCTGTGGGCGGCATTGTGCTGCTGATCTTCCGCAAGCAGGCGACCGAGGTCGTGCCCTTCTGCATCGGCGTTTGGGCGCTGGTGCTGGGTGTGGTCAAAACCGTGGTCGCGGTGCAGTATGCCGCGGCGCGCGTGCGCAACTGGTGGGTGCAGATCATCCCCGCGGCGCTGGGCATTTTGATGGGCATCCTGATTCTGACCGGCACGGTCAATCTCAATGCGATTTTCACGGTGCTCATGGGCGTGTATCTGGTGCTGCTGGGCATTTTCAACATTGTGGATTTCTTCGTGTTTCGACACAGAATGATGCACCCGTAAAGCTTTCGGGCGGAGTTTATGCCCCGAAGGAGGAAGAAAAATGCAGACAGAAAGAAATAAAGCGTCCTTCGGCACGCTGTTCGGCCGCGGATGGAAGCTCTTCGGCCGCACGGCGGACGCAGGGCTGGGCGGGCTGCTGCTTTGTCAGGGCCTGCCGGGCGTGATTGTTGCGGCAGTGAGCTACTATGTGCTGCTGGCTGTGTTCCAGCCTGTGATCGGCTTGCTGCGCACGGTGTTGCAAACGATTCTGGAATACGGTTTGGATGAATGGGCGATTGGGCAGGCGGTCAACGGCGCGATGGGCCAACTGACCGGCATGAATGTGGAAAGCATGCTTTTCGGAGCGATGGGCGGATTGCTGGTTATGCTGGGCCTTCTGCCGCTGCTGCTGGGCGCGCAGATTTTCCTTGCACCCTGGGCCATGGGCGCGGCGGCGCAAGCGCAGTCCCGTGCCTGGCACGGCGTGAAGCTCTCCTTCCGCCAGGCGTTTGATTCGGTGAAAAGCCGCTACGGAAAGCTTGTCGTACTGGGGCTGCTGACGATCCTTTTGGTCTTGGCTTCCAGCACGGTGATGACGGTGTTGACGGCGATTCCGTTCCTTTCGGCGCTGAGCCTGCCGCTGAGCTGGGTGGTCGGCGTGGCGGTTTCGGGCGTTGCCTATTTGATGTTCCTGATTGCGCTGAACGAGGATGTTTGGGGCTTTTCGGCGCTGGGCGAAGCGTTTAAGCGCTTCTTTACCGACGGAATGTATGCTGCGGTACTGGCGGTGACGGGATTGATCTGCGGCGGCTGCCAGGTGCTCTTCGTGCTGGCGGATGCGGCGTTGGCGGTGTATGCGATGTTCCCACCGGTGCTCAATGTTCTGCTGAACGCCTGCGCGGCGGCGCTCTATCTGGCCATGGTCACGTCGGTCTATTACGACCAGCGCAAGCACGGCGGTTACGCGCCGGAATGTCGCGTGGAGGGACAGACGCATGAATGAGCCGAACCGTGCGCTGCTGCGGGCGAAAAAGCAGCAGGCGCTGGACAGGATTTATACCTACCATCTGCGCCCGTGGTGCGGATCGGTGGGGAACACCTTCTTTATCTCCGATACCTATCCCGGCTTATGGCTGGAACATACCTTTGATGCGATTGCTTGGGCGGGATATGAGCCGGAGCAGCACGACGTATCGCGCAGTCAGGTTCGGCTGTTTTTGTCCCGGCAGAAGCCGGATGGGCAGCTGCCCTGCTATATCTGGAAGGACAAAATCGGCTATTCGCAGATTCAGGAATGCGTCTCTTTCGGGCGGCTGTGCATCGAAGCGGCGGAGCAGAACCCGCAGGATGCGGCCCTGCTTGCCGATGCCTACGAGGGCTGCAAAAAGTGGGACGCATGGTTGTGTCAGCATCGCATGACACGCAAAACCGGGCTGATCGAAATGTTCTGCGGCTTTGATACCGGTCACGATAACTCCAGCCGTTTGGACGGCATGAAATATCCGAACAACATCTGCGAAGATGCGGCGGTTCCGCCCAAGGACGACGATCTTTTGCCGGTGCTCGCGCCGGACATGAACGCGGTGTTCTACGGCGACCGCATGGCGCTGGCGGAAATGGCCGAGCGCTTGGGCAGACCGGAGGAAGCGGCAGATTGGCGTGAAAAGGCGAAGCAGGTCAAAAACGCGCTTTTTGAAATCTGCTATGACAAGGAAGATCGGTTTTTTTACGATGTGGATAAATGCGGCCGCAAGCGCAAAATCCGCTCGATCTCCATTACCAACGTGCTCACCGAGCGCGTGGTGGATGAAGCGCTGGGCGGGGAAATCTTTGAACGCTGGCTGCACAATCCTAAAGAGTTCTGGACGCCGTACCCGTTTCCGGCAGTGTCGGCAGGGGATCCCACCTGGCGGCAGAACCTGCCGGGAAACTCCTGGGGATATTACAGCCAGGGCCTGACCGCGCTGCGCAGCCTTCGCTGGATGGAGGCCTATGGAAAGGGTGCGGAGCTGAATCAGCTTTTAGAAAAATGGGTTGCGGCCTGGACGCGGAGCGAAACGCCCTTCGGACAGGAGCTGCATCCCTTGACCGGCGAACCTTCGCAAAGCTCGCCGTGGTATTCCAGTTGTATGCTGGTCTATCTCTACGCGCTGCGCCGTTTGTATGGGCTGTAAATCAGCACAGAAAGCGGCAAGGAGACTTTTCAATCAAACTTTGGGAGGAACGAATACCTATGAAAGCAGTCGTCACCGTGCTGGGCAAGGACCGCACCGGCATCATCGCCGAGGTTTCTCATCTTTTGTATCTGAAGGGCGTAAACATACTGGATATTAGCCAGACCATCCTCTCCGGGATGTTCACGATGATTATGCTCGTGGAGCTTGGGCAGGATTCGCAGTACGATCAGGTGCGCAATGACCTGCTGGCGCTGGCGGAGAAGATGAATCTGGAAATCCGCATGCAGCGCAGCGATATCTTCGACGCAATGCACCGCATTTAATCCCTGCGCAGGACAAAAGGAGAAGAAAATATGCTCAATTCCAATGAGATTTTGCAGACCCTGCGCATGATAGACCAGAACAAGCTGGATGTGCGCACCATCACCATGGGCATCAGCCTCTTGGAGTGTGCCCCCGGGCCTGTGGATGGACTTTACGACCGCGTCTATGACCGCATCACCCGTCAGGCCGAAAAACTCGTGCCAACGGGCGAAGCCATCGAGCGCGAGTTCGGTATCCCGATCGTCAACAAGCGCATTTCCATCACGCCCGCCGCGCTGATCTGTGCGGGTGCGGATCCGGTGAAGATGGCCCAGACGCTCGACCGTGCGGCCAAGGCTGTGGGCGTCAACTTTCTGGGCGGTTTCTCCGCACTGGTGCACAAAGCCATGACCAGAGCCGATGAGCGACTGATCCGCGCCATTCCCGAAGCGCTGGCCACGACCGACGTGGTCTGCTCTTCGGTCAACGTCGGCACGACGAAGGCGGGACTGAATATGGACGCGGTCAAGCTCATGGGGCAGGTCATTAAAGAAGCTGCGCAGCGCACAGCGGACAGCGACGGCGGCGCGTGCGCCAAGCTCGTTGTGTTTGCCAACGCGGTGGAGGATAATCCCTTTATGGCGGGCGCGTTCCACGGTGTGGGCGAGGGCGATGCGGCGATCAATGTCGGCGTTTCCGGCCCCGGCGTGGTGAAGGCCGCGCTGGAGGAGTGCAGGGGAGAGCCCTTTGACGTGGTTGCGGAGACCATCAAGCGCACGGCATTCAAGATCACCCGCGTGGGTCAGCTTGTCGCACAGGAGGCCAGCCGACGCCTAAATGTCCCCTTCGGCATTGTCGACCTTTCGCTTGCCCCCACGCCCACTATGGGCGATTCCGTGGCGCACATTCTGGAAGAGATGGGGTTGGAAGTCACCGGCACGCACGGCACTACCGCGGCGCTGGCGCTGCTCAACGACGCGGTGAAAAAAGGCGGTGTGATGGCGTCCTCCCATGTGGGCGGCCTGTCCGGCGCGTTCATTCCCGTGTCCGAAGATATCGGCATGATCAACGCCGCCAACCGCGGCACCCTGACGCTGGAAAAGCTCGAAGCGATGACCTGCGTCTGCTCGGTAGGGTTGGACATGATCGCCATCCCTGGCGACACGCCGGCCGAAACCATCTCCGCCATCATCGCGGATGAGGCGGCCATCGGCATGATCAACCAGAAGACCACCGCCGTGCGCATCATCCCCGCGCCCGGCAAAGGCGTGGGCGATCAGGTCGTATTCGGCGGACTGTTGGGCGAAGCGCCCATCATCCCCGTGCACAAGGAATCCAGCAAGGCGTTTATCGACCGCGGCGGACGCATCCCCGCGCCGATCCACAGCCTGCGTAATTAAAATTAAATAAGAGACAGATATCCACAGAACGATCCGGCAAAATAAATAAAAATGGGTGGGAACGGGTATGCGGGATAAGGCCAAAGCATGGCTTGCGCGCTTCAGCCTGTATGATACGCGGGGGCTTTCTGCCACGGTGCGGAAAAACCTGCGGCTGGTGATCCTCGGCGTGGTCATCGGCAACTTCAGTTTCACCATTACCGGCGGCACGGCGCTGACAGGCTACGTCAAGGCGCTGGGCGCGACGGACTTTGTCTATGCGGTGCTGCTGGCGGTGCCCTATATCGCCAAGTTCATGCAGCTGATCACCTCCTATATCGTGGAGCGCACGCGCAAGCGCCGGGAGCTGATGCTGATCTTCGGCCTGGCCTCGCGCCTGAGCTGGATTTTGGTCGCCCTCGTGCCGTATTTTGTGCCGATGCAGGCACAGACGGTGCGCATCTGGTCGATCCTGATCCTGGTGCTGCTGCTCTCCTGCATGGGCGCGTTCATTGACACATCCTTTACCTCGCTCATTGCCGATATTGTGCCGATGCGCATCCGCGGGCGGTATTTCTCCGCGCGCCAGCGCATGACGATGATCTCCGGCATTGTGACAGGCGTGGTGATGAGCTGGCTGCTCGACCGCTTTACTGCCGATGGGTCATTGGCGGGGTATACCATTGTGTTCATACTCGCGGGAATCTTCGGCGCAGGGGATATCGCCTGCTTCTTCTGGGTCAGCTGGCCGCCGATGCCGGAGACGCATCCGGGGCAGGAAAAGGAAAGCTTCCCTCACATGATGCGCGAGGTGCTTTCCAACCGCAGTTATATGAAGCTGATTGCCCTGATCACGATCTGGATCTTTGCGGTGAATATCTCTACGCCCTTTTACAACGTCCAGATGCTGGGTCCCATGGCCATGAGCTACACCGAGATCAACTTCCTGGCCACTATTGTCAGCAACGTGGCTACGCTCCTCCTGGCGTCGGTCTGGGGCGGGGTGATGGACCGCTACGGCAACAAGGCGTTCACACGGGTGTTTACGCTCCTTGCCGGACTGATTCCGCTGCTGTGGCTGTTTACCGGCTATCGTGTGATCTGGATGGTGCCGGTCGTGCAGTTCCTCTCGGGCATGATCCTGCCGGCCATAGACCTTTCCGTACAGAATATGTATCTCTATCAGGCGCCGGAGCGCAACCGCTCGATGTACTTCGCCATTTATTTCTGCGTGACGCAGATTGTGGGCGTGGCACTGTCGTTCGCGGCGGGCGGCTGGCTGGTGGATAATGTATTTTTGCCCCTTTCGCAGAACTTGAACCTGATGTTCTGCGGGTTTAAGCTCAATCAATATCATCTGGTATTTCTGCTTTCGGCGGCACTGCGCTTTGCGGTATCACTGGGGCTGCTGGGGCTGCTGCCCGAAACCGAGGGCGACTGCCGTCCGGCGGAAATGCTCCGCGGCATCCGCGGGGACGTTTCCCGCCGCATCCAACTGACTGTCAATCGAAAATGAGGTGTGCTTGAAAATGGAAAATCGAGTAAGATCGGAAATGGATCCCCGCTGGCAGTGGAAATTGGAAGATATCTACGCCGACAATGAAAAGTGGGAAGAGGACTATGCCAAGGCGGGCCGCCTGATTGCGCGCGTTGCGGAATGCGCGGGCTCCATGGATACGGCGGAGGGTCTTCTGACTACCTGCACCCGTCAGGAGGAAGCAAGTCTCGTTTGTATCCGTCTGTACAGCTATGCGCGGATGCGCCGCGATGAGGACAACGGCAACACCACCTATCAGGCGCTGGCGGATCGCGCACAGTCGCTGCTGGTGAAGCTGATGTCCGCCACTGCGTTCTTCAATCCTGAATTGATCCGCGTCGGTCATGAGAAGGTGGAAAAGTTCTTTGCCGAACTGCCGGAGCTGGAGCGCTATCGCCGTGAGCTGGAAAGCGTGCTGCGCCTGGAAGCGCATACGCTTTCGCCGGAAGAGGAAAAGCTGCTGGCTGAGGCAGGCGAGATGGCCAGCGCGCCCGACACCATCTATTCCATGCTCACCGATGCGGACTTTACCTTCGGTGAGATCGAGGGCGAGGACGGCAAGCCTGTGACCCTGACCAGCGGCCGATTCATCCCGCTGCTGGAGAGCAAGGATCGCCGCGTGCGCCGTGATGCTTACGAAGCCTACTACAAAAAGTATCACGAGTTTTCCAACACCATTGCCGCGACCTATGCCGCTTCGGTCAAGAAGGACGCCTTCTTTGCACGGACGCGCGGTTATTCCGGCGCGCGGGAGATGAGCCTGTTTGAAAACGAGATTCCCGAAAGCGTCTATGACGCGCTGATCGAGGCGGTGCACCGTCACCTGCCCGCCATGCACCGCTATCTGGCGCTGCGCAAGAAGGCGCTGGGCGTGGACAAGCTGCATTTCTATGATATCTATGTCCCGATTGTGCCCGATGTGGACATGGGCGTGGATTATGAAGCCGCCTGCAAGATCGTGGTTGAGAACCTCAAGCCCCTGGGTGAACAGTATGTTGAGGACCTCAAGCACGCCTTTACCGACGGCTGGATTGATGTCTACGAAAACCAGGGCAAGACCTCCGGCGCGTACTCCTGGGGCGCCTACGGAATGCACCCGTTTGTGCTGCTCAACTACGAAAAGACACTGGACAACATCTTTACCCTCGCCCATGAACTGGGGCACTCGATGCACACCTTCTATTCCAATAAGAATCAGACCTTTGTCAACAGCGAATATCCGCTGTTCCTGGCCGAAATCGCTTCGACCACGAACGAGGCGATTCTGCTGGAAGGCCTGAAAAAGACCACCGCCCGTAAGGAAGAGCTGATGGCGCTGTGCAACTATCAGTTGGAGCAGATCCGCGGCACGGTGTACCGCCAGACGCTGTTTGCGGAATTTGAGCGCGAGGTGCACGGCCTGGCGACCCGCGGTGAAGCACTGACGGGCGAAAAGCTGACGCAGGTCTACCGCGAGCTGAACGAGCGCTACTACGCCGGCGCGGAAGTGGACGACGACATTGCCATCGAATGGATGCGCATCCCGCATTTCTACCGCGCGTTCTATGTCTATCAGTATGCGACGGGCTTCTCTGCCGCGGTGGCGTTCTCGCGCCGTGTGCTTTCGGGCGACGAGGAGAAAAAACAGCAGTATCTGGGCTTCCTGGCTGCGGGCGGCTCTCAGCCCCCGTTGGAGACGCTGCGCAAGGCGGGCGTCGATATGGAAGACCCCGAAACCGTCGAAGAGTGCCTGCGCACCTTTGAAGAGACGCTGGCGCAGCTCGAAAAGCTGATGGAGGAATAAGTCTTATGCAGGGATACGATCAGGAAGCGGCGGTGCGCTATATCACCGGCAAGATTGACCGTTCGGCGCACAAGGGCTTTTCGCCCTCGCAGATTGATTCGCTGCTGCGTAAGGCGGTGGAATACGACCTTCAGTATATGAAGGAAAATGGCGTCATCGGCCCGGAGGGCGAAGCGGGAGACAGCTTCTATGACGATGACGAGGCCTTTGAATACATCTCCGATAACCTTTGCAAAGTGTTCGGCGGAAACGATGAAACCGCGATGCGCATCTGCGCGCTGGTGGACGACTACATGGACCTCCAGGAGGAGTACATGGAGCAGTCCGGCCTGGTGGAGTGGGAATGACGAAAACAACCATTCACGTCATGACGCAGCAGCATCCGCGCTGGGAGGCGACGATTCGCTGCGCGGAAACCTGCTCCTGGCGCGCGGGACCGCAGCTGGCTGACAAGATGCGCCGGAGGGATTTTACGGAAAACGAGCGCGTGCTCTGCGCCGAAATCGACGGTAAAATTGCGGGCTTCTGCACGGTGGCGGAAAAGGACGAGCTGCCGGAAGGGTATGATTTCACGCCGTTTATCGGCTTTGTGTTTGTGGAGGAAGGCTTCCGCGGGCATCGGCTTTCGGAAAAGCTAATCCGCACGGCGCTGAGCTGGGCGGGGCGGAACGGCTGGGAGAAGATCTACCTGATGAGCGGGGAGATCGGCCTGTACGAAAAATACGGCTTTGTGAAGCTGGGCGACTACCGGACAGTCTACGGATCGACCGATCAGCTCTTTGTGCGCGGTACACGGGAAGAATGAGGAAAGCGGAGGACCCCTTTGAGCGGGTTCTCCGCTTTATCCCCAATGAGGAGGAAATAACGTTTATGCGAGCCATTCGTCCCCTGAAAAAACGGGAGGTGAACCGCGTCTATCTGCGCGTGATGCGCGATTTTCCGCCCATCGAGAGGCCGCCGCTTTACAAGCTGCACCGGCATATTCGCTGCGGCGTAATGCACGGGCACCTTTATGAAGAAGAGGACGCGCAGGCGGGATATGCCTTTGTGCTGCGGTCGGGGAACACGCCGCGCGCCATGCTCTATCTCTATGCCGTAGAGCCGGAGATGCGCGGGCAGGGCGTGGGCAGCGAGTTCCTGCGGGAGCTGCTGGCGAACTATGCTGCGCAGGACGGTTTATATGCCGAGGTGGAAATGGTCGAGCACGCCCGCAGCGAAAAAGATAAGCAGACCCGGCTGAACCGCATTGCGTTTTACGAAAAACTTGGCTTCCGTCGTGTAGAAGGATTGTATTACTCCATCTACGGCGTGGAGATGCACCTGTTCTACAAACCGCTGAGCGCGCCGGAGCACCCGGATGCGGCGCAGGCTGCCCGCGACGCGGAAGCGCTGTATCGAGACGTTTTGCGACCCCACGAGATGATTCATCTGAAAGCATATCCAATATAAATAGAAAGCGGAAAATCCCGGCAACGGGGCTTTCCGCTTTTTCATACGGGGAAGAGCAGCTCATGCTTGCGTCCGACACGGAGAAAGCCGCATTTCTGATACATTTCCCCGGCTGTATCGCTTGCGTCAGTGATGAGGTAAACGGCTTTTGCGCCGAGATTCTGCCCGCGGGCAATGAGCTGGCGCAGCACCGCCGTGCCGAATCCCTGCCGCTGCCATTCCGGCGCGACGTCGAAATCCTCTAGTTTCAACACATTGCCATACAAAAAGAAATCGCAAGTTCCTACGATACGTCCTGCGTGCCAGCAAAGCATATGCAGAATCTCGCCGCCAAGATAAACCTGCGCCCGGCGGTAAAAGCGACGCCGGATAAAGTCTGTGCCGAAGTCCTTTCCGTTACAACGCAAGTCGAACGCCAGGGCAGCGGGCGCAGTTTCGATGGTCATGGGCAACGCGGCGCAGTCTGGCCGCGCAACGGGAGAATTGCCGCCAAAGACATAGTAATCGTATACGGCGTGCTCTCCGGCGGCTTGCCGCAGTCGGGTCAGCATCGCCTCCGTCGGCTCGAATTCCAGCGTCAGGTTTAAAAAAGGCATCTTTTCGGTGCGGCGGATCTCAGTTTCGGTCTGCAACAGCGATAAAAAGTCCTTATCCGAACATGGCCGCGTCAGATAGGTCAGATTGTGGGAATACATATCGCGGAGAGCAGAATCACGCAGCCGAACATCCTGCCCGACGGGTTCTGCCGAACAAAAATGGCATAGATACGCGATTTCCAGAGCAGAAAAATCCATCATGGCGGCTTTTCCTTTCTGCCATCTTTTTTTCTTAGCCATTATAACAGAGGCACAAGGGGATGTACAGCGAAATAGAGAATGTTAAGGGAATGCTTAATGCTGCTAATTCTGAGTGAAAAAGAGAGAACAAAACAATGAATGTCGAATTCAAAAATAAAAAATTCAAGCATAATCACAGGCAATCCGTTTAGATACACCGAAAGAAAATAAAAAATGTTTCGCAATACGGAAAACTAGCGAAAAACACATGATAAAGTATTGAATTTTTTGAGAATAATGTGTAAAATTAACTTAAAGGTTTGGATATCATCTAAGCCATATAGAAACCTACTAAGGAGGAATCGCAAATGACCACGAAGAAGAGCGTTGCACTCATCATCGTGCTGATGATGGTGCTGTCTGCGCTGGCCGGTTGCTCGTCCACCAAGACGAATACCCCCGGCGAGGCGACCAAGGCTCCCGCGTCTGTGGAGGAGAACGCTGAAACTTCCGCCGACAAGACTCCTGACGGAGAAACGTCCGCCGAGAGAGAGCACGCTACGTTCTCCCTGCTGAACATGGCTGCCGCGACCACTACGGTTGACCCCTGGAAGGATACTCCCGTCGGCAAGTACCTGGCGGAGAAGACCAATGTCGATCTGGAGATCGAGTATCTGGTCGGTTCCGACGTCCGTCAGAAGGCTTCCCTGCTCATCGCCGCCGGCGAATATCCCGACATGATGACCACTGCGGATGCTTCCGGCGACTTCAAGGCGGCCGGCGCTTTCATTCCGCTGAATGATTACATTGCCAATTCGACCAACATGAAGGATTGCTTCACCAATTCTCAGATGAAGCTGATGACGCAGGAAGATGGCAACATCTACTGGTTCGGCTCTCACGCTTCTGAGAACGCGGTATATCCCTCTGCCGGTTACTATCTGAACATGGATCTGCTCAAGCAGGCTGATTACCCCGAGGTCAAGTACTTTGACCAGTGGCAGCAGCTGATCATCGACTACGTCGCGGCGAACCCGACCTATAACGGCCAGCCCACCATCGGCGTGTCCGAGCCCACTGAGGCCTGGCGTGCTTCCGCTGTCCAGTACGGCGGCTCCCGTTTCCTGGTAGGCTATCAGAACGACGGTTTGACGATCGTCAACCCCGACACTCTGGAAGCAAAGGTCATCATGGATCAGGATTTCCAGAAAGAGTTCTGCAAGATGCTCAATACCATGTGGAACCTGGGCATCGCGGACCCCGAAATGTTCATGCAGACGGATGAGCAGTATCAGGCCAAGATCGGCTCCGGCCGTATTGCGGGTCTGTACGACCAGCGCTCCATGATCCAGGTTGGTTTGGATGCTCTGGAAGCTGCTGATCCCAGCCGTATGCTGGTTGCCTTCCCCGTGGTGCTCGAGGGCGTGACCACCGAGCGTTACCGCGGTCCCCGTAACTTCACCGGCGGTTCCGGCTTCGGCATCACTGTTTCCTGCAAGGATCCCGATCGTGCGTTCCAGTTCCTGGATGATCTGGCTTCTGAGGATTGCCAGATTGTGCTGCGCTGGGGTGTCGAAGGCACCGATTACAGCGTTGGCGAGGATGGCGGCCTGGTGAAGACCGACGACCAGTGGAAGCAGTACAACGACATCAACTACAAGCAGTCTTCCGGCATTGAGCAGCTGAGCTGGTTCTACTTCCGTCCCGGTCTGGAGGCGCTGCCCACCAGCGGCACCGTCCTGTCGCCCTCCAATACCGCGGAGTTCGCTTCTCTCGCTTATGAAGACTACGAGAAGGAGTTCCTGACGCATTACAATGCCCAGACCTTCTGCGATTGGTTCAACCCGTCCTACAACGCGATGTACGAGCCCGGCTGGTCCATCCGTCAGCGCATCGACACCACTGACCCCAGAAAGATCGCCGGTGAGACCGCTCTGGAGATCACCCTGGAGTACGTGCCGAAGCTGGCTCAGTGCAAGCCTGAGGAGTTCGACAACGTTTGGAATGAGTTTGCCGGCAAGCTGGCTGACCTGCCCTTGCGCGAGTACGAAGCTCTGGCGACTGAGATGCTTCAGGCCGGTGCAGAGAACTACAAGTAAAAGTAAAGT
>CAJJNQ010000022.1 GCA_905193155.1 uncultured Christensenella sp. | reverse complement strand
GGAGCGGCTGAAGCCGGAGCGTTTGGCGGAGCCAATAAGCCCGGCGGAACACCGGAGCATCCCAAAGGGATGATTCGGTGCGCAGCAAGGGGAGGGCCTCACTCCCCAATGATGTTTTTGAGGGTTTCGGCACGGGGCAGGGATTCGGCGGGAAGAAGCGAAGCGTCGCGGTCGGTACAGCCTGCGGAATCCAGCAGATCGGCGGCTTCGGTTTCGTTGCCGGAGGTCAGCGTCCGGTAGGCAGAATAGGCCAACGCGAACTGCTCGCTGAAGGCGGCCTGCTCGTCATGGCCCTTGTTCAGCAGCCAGCTCAGCACCGCGCCCTTGACGCCGTCGTCGTCCAGCGGCGTATTCTGCGCCCAGTCAATCAGTTTGAGCGCAAACGGAACGGCCTTGAGGGAGCTGCCTGCGACGCCAATGGGCAGGTTGGCTTCGATGTCGTCGAGCAGAGCGATCAGCTCTGCCTGCCCTGCTTCTACTTCCGGCGTGGGTTCGGGCAATACAGAAGCGATGTCTGCGGAGACGGGGGAGGCCGTAGGCGTCTCGGTCGGCACAGCAGCGACGGAGGCGGGGACGGTCGCCGTCGGGGAGGATGTGAGCACGGGCAGCGCCGCGCACGCCGTCAGCGCCAGCAGCGTTCCGCCGGCCAGCGCCGCCGCTGCACACTTTTTCAGAATTATGTTTTGCATGTTCATTTCCTTTCTTCGAAAAGGTGTAAAGTGCGGAATTCCGTGAGCTGGAAAAGGATTTTCCCAAAGGAAGAACGCGCAGAATGTGGATTTTGTTTCCAATAGAAACGAAGCGGAAACATCATGAAAAAAGCAGAGAAAAACGAATCGTTCTCCATTTATCAATACAATTTAATTGATTTGTATGGTTTTTGGGCAAAACTTATAAAGTGTCCCAAGAATCAGCTTGCGAAAAAAGGGTGGAGGGATTTATAATGGGAAGGAAGCGAAAAGGGATTTTTTCGGCATTCAGAACTGCCGGAGCATCCCTTGACTGAAATGTGGAAAAAGGGTGAAAGGGGGAAAGAGGATGGCCGTAGCGTTGTTGGAGCAGGTGCGCGCCGCGGAGGAAAAGGCGGATGCGATCCGCCGGAAGGCCGCCGATCAGGCCCGCGATATGCTCAAGGGCGTGCAGGAGGCAACTCAGGAGGAAAACCGTCAGTATGCCGCAGAGCTGCGCGCCCGCTATCAGGATAAAATGGGCGAAGCGCGGCAAGCGGCCGAAGAAGCGATCCGGAGCCGTTCGGGCGAAAAACAGCAGGCGCTGGAAGAAATGAAGCGCAGCGCGCAGCAGCGGGAAGAAAAAGCCGCGGCGCTGATCGTGGAAAGGGTTATGCAGCATGGCAATCGTTGAAATGAAGCACCTGACGCTGCTCGCCCCGAAAGCGGATCGGGATCGCCTCCTCAGGGCGCTGCAAAAGATGAACTGCGTCGAGATTTCTCCGCCGCAGGAGGAAAACGCAGTCTATGGGGAGACGGACAGCGCGGGTGCGCAGGAAACCGGGGAGCAGATGAAGCGCATCGAATGGGCGCTTTCTCAGCTTTCCAAGTTTGACAAATCGCAAAAGCCCCTGTTCGGCACGTTCGAGGAGATTCCGCAGGAGCGGGCCGCAGCGGTGCTGGCGGACGAAAAACACTATTGGCATACCGTTGAAACCATGGAGGGCTTCGAGCGCAGGCGCGGCGAGCTGAAGGGTATCGAGGCGCGCGCGCAGGCGGGCATCGAGCAATATGAACCGTGGGAAGGCTTGGGGCAGGCGCCGGATCGTGCGCTGGCTCCCGGCAGGCAGATGATCTATCTGGCGGGCAGCATCCCCGGCCGCAATGCGGACAAGCTGCGGGAAGCGTTCGATGCGCTGCAAATCGCGGCATTTGACATTGCGGGCAGCACGCGGGACAGCGCGCTGATCGTTGCGGCGATCCACCGCAGCGTCGAAAAGGAAGCCCGCGCGGCGCTGGAACAGGCGGATTTTTCGCAGGAAAGCTTCTCCGCTCTGCGCGACCGTCCGCCCGCGGAATACGTTCAGGAACTCAAGAAACGGATTGCGCAGGCAAATGCCGAGCGCGATCAAATGCAGAAAGACCTTGCGGGCTTTGCCGGGGACATCGAGGGGCTGAAAATTCTCTACGAAATCCTCGACCAGCAGAAGCGCCGCCAGGAGGCCGCCGGGCGCTTTGCCGTGACCGAGAGCACCTTCTTGGCGGAGGGTTGGGTCCCCGCCGAAAGCGCCGAAAAGGTCGAAAAGAAGATCCGCAAGCTCTCGCCCGTCGCGGCGATGGAGCTGCGCGACCCGCTGGATGAGGAGCAGCCGCCGGTGCAGCTGCACAACAACAAGTTTGCCTCGGCCTTCGAGCCGGTGGTGGAGGGCTATTCGCTGCCGGATTACCGAGGAATCGATCCCACGGCCGTGATGGCGCCCTTCTATGCCTGCCTCTTCGGCATGATGCTGTCGGATGCGGGCTACGGCCTGGTCATGGCGCTGCTCATCCCGGTGTTCATGAAGGTCAAGCACATCAAGTTCAAGGACGCGAAGCTGCTCTACCTGCTGACCTACGGCGGCATTGCCACCATCGTGTGGGGCCTTGTGTACAACACGGTGTTCGGCTTTAACCCCTTGCCGGAGAAGCTCTGGCTGCTGGACGCGGTCAACAACTCGCTGCCCGTCATGGGCGTGTGCATCGGCGTGGGCGCGCTGCATCTGTTTGCGGGCCTTGGCGTGGGCGCTTATATGAACTTCAAGCGCGGCAAGCCTTTGGCGGCGCTGGCGGATCAGATCGCCTGGTGCACGCTGATCTGCGGCCTGGGCATGCTGCTGCTGGAGCAGACCAAGAAGGCCGGTCAGATTCTGGCCATCGCCTCGGTGGTCATCATCCTGCTGTTCACCAAGCGCGGGGAAAAGAATCCCTTCAAGCGCATCATCGGCGGCCTGAGCGCGCTCTACGGCATCAGCGGCTGGGTCAGCGATCTGCTGTCCTATATGCGTCTGTTCGGCATGGGTCTGGCCACCGGCGTCATCGGCATGGTGTTCAACCAGTTGATCGGCATGATCTGGGGTGCGGGCATCATCGGCAAGATCATCGGCGCGGTGCTGTTTGTGGGGTGCCATGCGTTTAACCTGGGCATCAACGCGCTGGGTGCGTATGTGCATTCCTGCCGCTTGCAGTACATCGAGTTCTTCGGCAAGTTCTATGAGGACGGCGGGCGTCCCTTTGCGCCGCTCGGCGTAAAACCCAAATATGTGAGCGTTCAGCCCGGCGAGGCTGAGAAATAAACCCAATACAACAAAAGCGAAAAAATCGCAAGGAGGACATTCTTATGACGATTGGACAGATTCTGGCGCTGGTGGGCGTGGGCATCGCGGTAATCCTCTCCGGTATGGGTTCCAGTAAGGGCGTAGGCCTCGCGGGTGAAACTGCCGCGGGCGTTTCCAGCGAAAATCCGGAAGTCTCTTCCAAGCTGCTCGTTTTGCAGCTGCTTCCCGCAACGCAGGGCATCTACGGCTTCCTGGTCGGCATCATCGTGCTGATCAACACCGGCGTGCTCGGCGGCGCGATGAAGGCCGTGTCTCTGGAGCAGGGCATCGCCTATATCATCGCCTGCCTGCCCATCGGCGTGGTCGGTTATTACTCCGCCATCCGTCAGGCGCGCGTGGCTTCCGCCGGCATGCTGATGACCGGTCAGCGTCCCGAAATGTCCGGTAAGGGCGTCACCATGGCCGTTATGGTCGAAACCTACGCGGTTTTCGCGCTGCTGGTCTCCTTCCTGATGGTCAACGCGATCAAGCTTTAATTGGGTGATGCAATATGGACGTAAAAGGCATTCTGGATAAAATCGAAGCCGACGCCCGTGAAGCTGCCGCCCAGACCCTCGAACAGGCGCAGGCGCGCATTGACGCCCTTCGCGCGGCAAACGACGCCGCGCAGCACCAGCAGCTTGCTGCGATGGAGGAGAAGATCAAAGCCGACGCCGCCGAAATGGAGGGACGCATGATCCGCATGGCCGAGCTGGAGGACAAAAAAGCCCGCCTGGCCGCCAAACGCGAGGTCATGGACGATACCTTCCGCCTGGCGCAGGATAAGCTCTGCACCCTGCCGGATGCAAAGAAGCGCGCCTTCTTTATGGCGCAGCTGCTTTCCGCGGCGGACGGCGGCGAGGTTCTCTGCATCGGCAGAAAGGCGAGCGGCTGGTATGGAGATTCTTTCCTTGCCGAAGCGAACGAAAAACTGAAGGCGGCAGGGAAACGGGAACCTCTCACGCGGGGGGAGGACATCCCCGGCTGCGGATTTGAGCTGGTCAAGGACGGCTCATCCCTGAACTGCACGTTTGAAATGCTGGCCGAGGGTCAGCGCATGGCGCTGGAGGGCGACGTCGCCCGCGCGCTGTTTGACGAATAAACCGGAAAGGGGGACGACGGCTTGCCCCAGGAAAGCATTTATTACGCCATCGGGCGGCTGAGCGTGATGCAGAAAAACACGCTGGACGCCTCCAAGCTGGAGCGGCTTTTGCAGGCCCCGACGGCCCAGGAGGCGCGCCGCACCCTTTCCGAAATGGGTTGGAGTGCGGAGGGCGATTATGACCGGATCGCCGCGCAGCACGTTGAAAATGCGTGCCGCCTGATCCGGGAAATCGCAACCGACGAGGAAGAGATCGACTGCTTCCTGCTGAAATACGACGTAAACAATCTGAAGATGCTGCTCAAGGCGCGCAGCCTGGGAAGAGAGGCGGAAGATCTGTCGCCGTGCGGGGTTTACCCGGTGGAGAAGCTGCGCAAATGCGTGGCCGACCGCAAATACGACGGGCTGCCGCAGACGCTCAAGGACGCGCTGGACGAGCTGGAAAAGCAGCTGAGCCTGAGAGTGGACCCGCTGGAGATCGATGCACGGCTCGACCGGGCGATGTATGAAACCATCTTCGCCCGCCTGCCGAAGAAGAACAGCGCGGTGCGGAAGTATTTCACCGCGCGCGTGGACATTTTGAACCTCGTCATCGCCCTGCGCGTGCTGCACATGGGAAAAAACGCATCGTTCTTTGAAAGCCTGCTGCTGCCCGGCGGAAGCATCGACAAAAAAGAGTGGCTCAAGGGCTTTGAAAAGCCGGAAAAGCTGCCCCTGCTGCTCAACAAATACGGGCAGAAGGTCTATAATGCCGCCATTGCCGCGCAGATGGACGCGGGCAAGATCGCCGCGCTCGAACGCGCGATGGACGACTGCCTGCTGGCGGTCTATCTGCCCTACAAGAGCACGATGGACAGCCCGCAACGGCTGATCGGCTATCTGCTGATGCGCCAGCGCGAGGCGGCTGCGGTGCGGCTGATCCTTGCGGGTAAAACGGCGGGCTTTGCGGCGGAAAAAATCCGGGAAAGGCTGCGTGATTTGTATGCCTGATAAGCAGTATGGCATCGGCGCCGTGGGCGAGGCGGAGGTCATCGGCGCGTTCCGCGCCATCGGCATGAAGGCCGTCGCTGCCGACAGCGAAAAGAGCGTGGCCCAGGCGGTGCACAAGCTCGTTGCCGAGGGCGTTCGCGTGATTTTTATCACCGAAGCCGCCGCGCGTGCCGGCGCGGAAACCTTCGAGCGGTACAAGACCGACCCGGAGGTGACGCTGATCCCCATCCCCGGCTCCGGCGGAAGCGACGGACTGGGCATGGAGCGCGTCCACGCCAATGTCGAAAAGGCCATTGGCGCAGATATACTTTTGAACGAACAATAAGGAGATTAATGATATGGCGCAGGGAACGATAGTCAAGGTGGCAGGTCCCCTCATCATGGCCACCGGCATGGCAGATGTGCGCATGTACGACGTGGTGCGCGTCAGCCAGAGCCGACTGGTGGGCGAGGTGATCGAGCTGCGCGGCGACAAGGCGTCGATCCAGGTCTACGAGGAAACCTCCGGCCTGGGGCCGGGCGAGCCCGTGGTCTCGACCGGCGCGCCGCTGTCGGTGGAGCTGGCGCCGGGCCTGATCGAGTCGATCTTCGACGGCATCCAGCGCCCGCTGACCCGCATCCGCGACAAGGTGGGCGAACGCATCGCCAGGGGCGTGGAAGTGCCCTCGCTCGACCGCGAGAAGAAGTGGTACTTCGAGCCCAGGGTCAAGGCGGGCGACCGGGTGGCGCAGGGCGACGTGTTGGGCGTTGTGCAGGAAACGGCGGTTGTCGAGCATCGCATCATGGTGCCTTATAAGATGGAAGGCACCGTAAAATCCATATTCAAGGGCGGAGCGACCATCGAGGAGACGGTGTGCGTGCTCACCGACAAGGATGGCAACGATCACGAGATTGCCATGCTGCAAAGATGGCCTGTGCGCAGAGGCCGTCCCTATCAGGAAAAGATGGCGCCCCGCAGCCCGATGATCACCGGGCAGCGCGTCATCGACACCCTCTTTCCCATTGCCTCCGGCGGCGTGGCGGCGGTTCCCGGCCCCTTCGGTTCGGGCAAGACCGTCGTGCAGCATCAGCTGGCCAAATGGGCGGACGCGGACATCATCGTCTACGTCGGTTGCGGCGAGCGCGGCAACGAGATGACCGATGTTCTGATGGAGTTCCCGGAGCTGCACGATCCGCGCACCGGCGAATCCCTGATGAAGCGCACCGTGTTGATCGCCAATACCTCCGATATGCCCGTTGCGGCGCGCGAGGCGTCGATCTACACCGGCATCACCATCGCGGAATATTACCGCGACATGGGCTATAAGGTCGCCATCATGGCGGATTCCACCTCCCGCTGGGCGGAGGCGCTGCGCGAAATGAGCGGCCGATTGGAAGAGATGCCCGGCGAGGAAGGCTATCCCGCGTATCTTGCCAGCCGCATTGCGGAGTTCTATGAGCGCGCGGGTCTGGTCAAGTGCCTGGGCAGGGACGGCAGAGAGGGCACCATCACCGCCATCGGCGCGGTTTCCCCTCCCGGCGGCGATATTTCGGAGCCGGTTTCGCAGGCGACGCTGCGCATCGTCAAGGTGTTCTGGGGCCTGTCCGCACAGCTGGCCTATAAGCGCCATTTCCCGGCCATCGACTGGCTGCAAAGCTATTCGCTCTATGCCGATTCCCTCTCTGACTGGTTTGACGACAACGTTACCCCGGAGTGGAAGGAGCTGCGCGCGCGGGCGCTGGAGATTTTGCAGCGGGAGGCCGAATTGGATGAGATTGTCCGCCTGGTCGGCGTGGACGCGCTGTCCTGGAAGGATCGGCTGACGATGGAGGTTGCCCGGTCCATCCGCGAGGACTATCTGCACCAGAATGCCTTTGACGAGGTGGATACCTATACCTCGCCCGAAAAGCAGTATCATATGCTCCGGCTCATCCTGCTCTTCGGCGACAAGGGCGCGCAGGCGCTGGACGGCGGCGCGAACCTGTCGCAGGTGCTGTCGCTGCCGGTGCGGGAGCGCATCGGCAGAGCCAAGTACATTCACGAAGAGGGCATGGCGGAGTTTAACCAAATCGAATCCGATCTGAACACCCAGATCGGCAACCTGTTGGCGGAAGGAGAGCTGTAAAATGCAGAAGGAATATCGCACGATCAAAGAGGTCGTCGGCCCCCTGATGCTGGTCGAAGGCGTCTCCGGCGTCAAGTACAACGAACTGGTGGAGATCGAGCAGGCCGACGGCGAAAAACGCCAGGGCAAGGTGCTCGAAATCGAGGGCGACAAGGCGCTGGTGCAGCTGTTTGAGAGCAGCAACGGCCTGCGCATCGACAACGCCAAGGCGCGCTTTCTCGGCCGCAGCATCGAGCTGTCGGTTGCGCCGGATATGCTCGGCCGCGTCTTTGACGGCATGGGCAATCCCAAGGACGGCGGTCCTGCCCTCATCCCCGAAAAGCGCATGGATATCAACGGCGAGCCGCTGAACCCCGCCGCCCGCGACTACCCCAGCGAATTTATCCAGACCGGTATTTCCGCCATCGACGGCCTGAACACGCTGGTGCGCGGGCAGAAGCTGCCCGTGTTCTCCGGCAGCGGCCTGCCGCACGCGCAGCTGGCCACGCAGATCGCCCGTCAAGCCAAGGTGCTGGGCACGGACAGCAAGTTCGCCGTCGTGTTCGGCGCGATCGGCATCACGTTTGAAGAGGCGGATTATTTCATCAGCGACTTCCGCCGCACCGGCGCCATCGAGCGCGCCGTGCTGTTCATGAATCTGGCCAACGACCCGGCCATCGAGCGCATCGCGACCCCGCGCATGGCGCTGACCGCCGCGGAATATCTGGCCTATGAAAAGGGCATGCACGTGCTGGTCATCCTGACCGACATCACCAACTACGCCGAGGCCCTGCGCGAGGTTTCCGCCGCGCGCAAGGAAGTTCCCGGCCGCCGCGGCTACCCTGGGTATCTGTACACCGACCTTGCGACGATGTACGAGCGCGCGGGCCGCGTCATCGGCAAGGAGGGCTCGATCACCCAGATCCCGATCCTCACCATGCCCGAGGACGACAAGACCCACCCCATCCCCGACCTGACCGGCTACATCACCGAAGGGCAGATCATCCTCTCCCGTGAGCTCTACCGCAAGGGCATCCAGCCGCCCATCGACGTGTTGCCCTCGCTGAGCCGACTGAAGGATAAGGGCATCGGCAAGGGCAAGACCCGCGAGGATCACGCCGCCACCATGAACCAGCTCTTTGCCGCCTATTCCCGCGGCAAGGACGCTAAGGAGCTGGCTGTGATTCTGGGCGAGGCTGCCTTAAGCGACGTCGATAAGCAGTACGCTGCCTTTGCCGACGCCTTCGAGAAGGAATATGTCTCCCAGGGCTATCAGACCAACCGCTCCATTGAGGAGACGCTGGATATTGGCTGGAAGCTGCTGTCCATGCTGCCCCGCTCCGAGCTCAAGCGCATTCGCGACGATATGCTCGATCAGTATCTGCCCAAGAAAGAGGAGGAAGCCTGATGGCGTCTACGCTTCGCGTCAATCCCACGCGCATGGAACTGACCCGCATCAAGCGCAGGCTTGTCACCGCCAAGCGCGGCCACAAGCTGCTCAAGGATAAGCGGGATGAAATGGTGCGCCAGTTTATCCTGCTGGTGCGGGAAAACGCGAAACTGCGCAAAGAGGTGGAAAACGAATTGCAGGGCGCGCTGGCGAAATTTGCGCTGGCAAGGGCCGTGATGGACAGCCAGGCGCTGGAGGAGGCCGTGATGTACCCCGCGCGCAGCGCTGCCGTGGAGATCGGGCTGCGCAACGTGCTCTCCGTCCATGTCCCCACCATCACGCCCGTGCAGACCACGGCAAAGGAAAGCGCCCTGCCCTACGGCCTGGCGGAAACCAGCGCCGATCTGGACGATGCCATCGCCACCATGGCGGAGCTGCTGCCCAAGCTCCTTCGCCTGGCGGAGATCGAAAAGGCCTGCGATCTGCTGGCGGACGAGATCGAAAAGACACGCCGCCGCGTCAACGCGCTGGAATACGTCATGATCCCGCAGTTCGAGGAAACCATCCGCTCCATCACCATGAAGCTGGATGAAAATGAACGCGGCTCGCTCACGCGATTGATGAAGGTCAAGGAAATGATTGCCGAGCGCCAGACTGCGGAATCCTGACTGCGGTTAAAAACAGAAAAAATCAAAAAACGTTCCCGTTTCCGAAAGGAGACGGGAACGTTTTTTTTGAATAGAGAACGTTTTTTGTCTATGCTGTAGAAGATAAATGAATAAGAGAAAAAGCATATTTTGAAATAAAGAAAAGCATAAAGATGATTGATGAATAAAGACAGAGATGCGATAAATGAATGAACATTAAATGGTTTGATATAAATACAGTTTTTTTCAAGAAAAACTTGAAATACTCCGGATAATGTGCTATGATTTGATTAAACAGGAAACAGATGCGATAAAACAAAAAAATAGTCCATGTCGATGAACCGAGTCGCACTCCGGGCGGCGGCAATTCATCGAGGCGAACGATGCATTCCTTTGCAGCGGGAATACAACGAAACGAGGAAAGTGAGGAGAAAAGGATGAAAAGACGAATATTTAGCCTCTTGCTGGCAGTTTGCATGCTGCTGATGATTCTGCCGGCGACTTCTCTTGCGGAAGAAACCCCATCCGCGCCCGCCGAAGCGGGAGCGGCGACCCCTGTTCAGGGCGGAGATGCCACGCCTTCCGCATCCCCCGCGCAATCTCCCGCAGCAGAGGAAGAGCAGAAACCACAGGAGGAAGCGCGGATCGAACCCGTGCAGCCGAACGACGCCTATCTGACCGTCGTTTTCCAGGATAAGGACGGCGGAGAGATCGCCACCGTTGTTGCGAAAAACGGTGAGAGCGTCAGCGCCCCCGCCGCGCCCGAAGTGGCGGGCAGCAAGTTCGTCGGCTGGTATGCGGGCGACAACAAGGTTGGGTTCCCGTTTCCGGTTACCATCACCGCCGATGCGGAGATGACCGTTCAGGCGCGCTATGACGGCGCACTCTACGTGTTCTTCCACAGCCATGATGGCCGCATTGTGGAAACCCGCTCCGGCAAGACGGGCGATGTGATTTCCGTCTCCGGCGTGAGCTATCCGCTGGCGGAGCACTAGTCCATCATCGGCTGGTGTACCGACAAGGCTCTGACCAATCCTGTGAACAGCGTAACCCTTGAAAACAGCAACATCGACCTCTACGCCAAGGTCGAGGCGGGTTACTGGATCACCTTTGAATCCAACGGCGGCAGCTATGTCGAGCCGATGTTTTTCGCTGCGAGCGCAACGGCGCAGCCGCCCGCAGTCCCCGTCAGGCACGGCTACACCTTTGCCGGGTGGTATACCGACGAAGCGCTGAACAAGCCGGCGAACTTTGCCCAGATCAAGGAGAGCACCAAGCTCTACGCGAAATGGACGGAGCGCACGGATGTGCGGTATACCGTGCAGCACATGATCGAAAATGCGGACAACAACGATTATTCGCTGAAGGAAACCGAAACCAAACGCGGACAGACCGGAGCGCTCACCCGAGCGACCGCAAAGAAGTACGACGGCTTCACCGCCCAGGCCATAACGCAGGAAACCATCAATGGCGACGGCTCTACCATGGTCAAGGTGTATTACAAGCGCAACGTGTACAGCGTGACCTTCTGGAGCATTAAGTGGGAGGGCGGGCTCTTCTTCGGAGAGTACGTTAAGGATAAGGAGTTTACTCAGTACCGTATCACCGCCAAATACGGCGCGAACATCTCCGCCAAGTGGCCGGGCGGGAACTGGACGACGAGTCCCGGCGGCAGCACTTACCAGGCGAACATCGACACCATGCCGCTGGGCGGAGACGAATTCTTCAAAATAGACCAACAAGGAAACGCCAAAGCGCAATATTATCTGGAAGATCTCAACGGCAAATTTGTGCTGGATCACACCGACTTGGCACCGGACGGTGTGCGTGTGACGAAGGAAGACCGCTATCCCATCACCGGATTCACCTGCAATACAGCCAAAAGTGCAAAGGATGGCGATCCGTATAATGGCGCCAAGTTCTACTACAACCGCAACAGCTACGAGATCGTGTTTTTCAACGGCGGTCTGAAGGATAAAACGGTTAACGTGAAGTATCAGCAGGATATTTCCAATCAGGACTATACGCCCACAACCCCGCCTGTAGGCAAGACGGATCATACCTTTGACGGGTGGTATGAGGATAGTGATTGCACTTACGAATTTGTCTTTGAGGGCGAGACCATGCCTGCCCATAACATCACCCTCTACGCGGGGTGGGATGGCAGAGACTATACCGTCACCGCACACGGCAAGAGTGATCTTCCCGTAATCGTGGAAAAGGGCGACACCGTTTCCCCCGATCAGTTTGCTTCCGTGATTCCGAATGTCGGAGAGGGCGAAACCTTTATGGGCTGGACGGAGCAGCAGGGCAGCACGCGCCTGTTCAACTTTGCCACCCAGATCACTCGTGATATTCACCTCTATCCCGTCATCATGGACGGAAAAACCTATACCCTGACCTACGATGCGAACGGTGGCACGGGCACGGTTCCCGAGGATACCAACAAATACGCCAAGGGAACCTACGCGCAGGTCGTCAGCGGCAGCGGCCTGACCAAGGCGGGCATGACCTTCCTCGGTTGGAGCCCCGATCAGAATGCGGTCAGCCCCGCCTATTATCCGGGCGGCAGCGTCAGGATCAACGATAGCACCACGCTCTACGCCGTCTGGGGCACGCCCACCGGCAAGGCGGCCATCACCTATCACAGCAACTTTGGCAGCGATCAAACCCGCAAGAGCGAGGATAAGCCGATCAATTCCCTGATTACGGTCGAGGGTTACGGCAATCTGCCCTCTCGCACCGGCTATGAATTCACCGGCTGGAACACCGCGCCCAACGGCAACGGAACGGCTTATGCCGTAGGCGCTACCGCTCGCCTGACCGCGGGCGGCAACGACCTCTACGCGCAGTGGAAGGCCAAAACCTACGACTATACCGTCGAGTATTACATCGACGGCAAGAAGAACGATTCGCTGACCGTGACCGCGCAGGCGGAGTACGGTGCGGTCATTTCGACCTATCCCAACAAATGTCCCGCGAACTACAAATTTGAGAAGGACGAAAACTGCCCGCTGACCATCGGCGTGAGCGGAAACGTCATCAAGGTCTACTACGTCAAGAACGTGTTCACCCTCACCATTCACTACCGCTACGCGGAGGGCGGCACGGCGGCGGCAGATCATGTGGCAAGCGGCCTTGTGCCGGGTACGGAGTACAGCGTCACTTCGCCCGTAATCTCCGGCTATACGGTGGACAAGGCAACCGTTTCCGGATCGATGCCCGCGCAGGACGTGATCGAAACCGTCACCTACACCAAGCGCAGCGACCTGAGCTACACCGTCAACTACTACTGGAACGGCACGGACACCAAAGTGAAGGAGTCCAAGAACGTGGACGGCAAGACCTTCCAGGAGAGCGTGACGGAATCCCCCGTGACGATCGAAGGCTACACGCCCGTCCGCAGCGATACGAAAACCATCACCATCGGTGTGGAAAACAACGTGATCAATTTCTACTACTACAAGGACGTGAAGCTGACTGCGAACAGCAAGACGGAAACCTTCGACAACACCGAAAAATCCGTCAGCGGCTTCACTGGCGCGCCGGAGGACGCGAACTTCACCGCTATCACGGTTGGCGCGAAGGGCACGTCTGCGGGCGAATATCCCGCCAAGTTCCCTGAGCATACTGTCGGCACCGTGGATGCGACGGCGAAGTACATCGTGGTAGAAGCCAATCCCGGCGCACTTGTGATCACCGCTCATGCGGGCGAAGTCGTGGTCATGATCCGCGGTAATTCCGATACGAAGGTCTACGACGGCACGGAATACACCGTCACCGGCTATGTCGTGGAGTCGATCAGCAATCCGAACTACACCGCAACCGACTTTACCTTCAGCGGCACGGCGGAAGCCAAGCGCACCCGCTTCGGCAAGACCGAAATGGGCCTGAAGCCTGAGAAATTCACGAACAACAACCAGAACTTTGCCAATGTCACCTTCGTGGTCGAGGACGGCTATATCGACATCACCAAGCGCCCGCTGAACCTGGTCGGTGCAACGGATACCAAGCCTTACACCGGCAACCCCATCATCCTGAATCAGTTCACGTCCGAGAACCTGGTAAGCGGCGATGCCGTCCGGTCGATTTCGTACCTGGCCATCGGCACGATGCCGAACGAATACCCCGGCGCGTTTACCGGAACGCCTGAGATCTTCAACGGGAATGATGATGTGACCGATTGCTACGAAGTCACGCTGACTCCCGGCAAGCTCACCATCACCAAGGCGACGGAAACCGTTGTCGTGAGGATCGTCGGCAACACCAAGACCGTGACCTATAACGGCAGTGAGCAGAGCGTGGAGGGCTTCACCACGGATGTGGGCAATAAGCCCATCACCGTCACGCTCAAGGAAGGCCGCAAGGCGGAAGCCAAGGGAACCCTGCCGAACAAGTACCCGATGAACCTCAAGGCGGAAGACTTTGACATCAAGTCGGACGTTTACGAGAACTTTGAAGTTAGCGTCGAGGACGGCTGGCTCCAGATCGAGCCCACGGAGGCGGAGGTTACTGTCACCATCACCGGCAACCGCAGAACCGTGACCTACAACGGAAGCGAGCAGAGCGTGGAAGGCTTCACCACGGACGTGGGCGATAAGCCCATCACCGTCATGCTCAAGGACGGCGGCAAGGCGGAAGCCAAGGGCAGATATGTGGGCCGCTACATGATGGGCCTTACTGCGAATGACTTCAAGGTGGATTCGACGGTCTATAAGAACGTCAAAGTGATCGTGATCGACGGCTATCTGGACATTCAGTCCGTCTACAATCCGTCGGTCTATCCCGACTACGATCCCACTCCCACCCCGTCTCCGAGCTATGTGCCCGATCCGTACAGAAGCCCCAAGACGGGAGACGACAGCCGCATTGCGCTGTGGCTGACCCTGATGGGCCTGAGCGCAGCCGCCATCGCGGGCGTGATCGTGTTTGACAAAAAGCGTAGACGCAGTTAAGATCATTTCAGGCGAAACCTGAGCAAAAGGCGGCGGCGGGATTTCCCGCCGCCGCCTGATTTGTGCAAGAGGATCGGAAAGGACGGAAAACATCGGCGTGAACAAGAAAGGAAACGGAGCGGCGTTGCGCATCGCCGTGCTGGTGATTGCGGCGGCAATGTTCCTCTATTCGGGCTATCGTGTGGCGGCATATCTGCTGGAAGGGCGCAAGAGCCAGGACGTGACGGCGGAGCTCATTCAGCAGGCTGTGCGCACCCCGCAGCCGCAGGAAACCAAGGGGCAGCCCGTTTATACGCTGCGCCCCACGCCCGATGCGGCGGAGTACGTGCCGGACGCAGACGACGAAACGGCGGATGAACAGGAGACGACCCATACCGCGCCGGACGAGCTGCTCTCGGTGGACTTTGACACGCTGCAAAGCGTCAATCCCGACATTCAGGCGTGGCTTTACATGAGCGGCTCTTCAATCCATTACCCCGTCTTACAGGCGGAGGACAACAGCACCTATCTTTACCGGCTGGCGGACGGCAGCTCCAATGCGCACGGCTCGCTGTTCATCGACTGCCGCAACGCCGGGGATTTTTCGGATTGGAATACGCTGATCTATGGCCACAACATGAAGGACGGCAGCATGTTCGGCGGGCTGAAAAAGTACAGAAAGCAGGCTTATTATGATGCGTATCCGGAGATGACGCTCTTTACGCCGAAAAAAACCTACCGGATGGAAATCTTTGCCGCCGTGACGACCGACGTGAGCGCTGCGGTCTACCGCGTGCCCGCCGCGCGGGAGGAGCGCGACGAGCTCGTCCAATGGGCGCAGCGGAATTCCGAAATCGAATGCGATGTATCCATCGGTACGGAGGACAGAATCGTTACGCTTTCGACCTGCACCGGCGGCGACGACGACCGCTTTGTGGTGCTGGCCGTGCTGCGGGAAACGTAAGCCTGCGCAGCGCAGGCTGCCGGGAAATCACGGGGATGCTATCCTGGCAGCGGAAAGAGGAGCGTTCGGGCGCTGCTGCATCCTGTCTGTCCGCCTGAAAACAAATGCGGCGTCTTTTGCACAGAGGAAAGATCAGTACGGCTGGGGCAGGAGAGAGGGGTGCAGGGGGGAGCGAAGCTTCCCCCGCCCACCGGAGGCCGCGCAGCGGCTGAAGGTCGAGCGTTTTGGAGAAAAAGCTGAAGAGCTTTTTCGGAAAATAAGCCGACCGGAACACCGGAGCAGCTCGAAGAGCTGGTTCGGTGCGGAGCAAGGGGAGAGCGAAGCTTCCCCCGCCCATTAAAAGCAATCAAGCGGTAAAAGAGCATCGGCGAAGAAAACGGAATCCGCCGGAAACAGGTTAATTTTTCGGCGGAGACGGGGCAAAATAGTTGCGCGCAGGGCGAAAAGGTGATATAATAGACCAGCGTGTGAATGACACACCCCGCGGCCGGGGCGCTTGTGGCGGAAAGAGGTTTTCCGTCGGCGGACCCCAATTCAGTAAAAGGCCCGGGGGAGGCAAAAACAAGGAGGCAAAACACCATGGCAGTTATCTCTATGAAGCAGTTGCTCGAAGCCGGCGTGCATTTCGGTCACCAGACCCGCCGCTGGAACCCCAAGATGGCTCCCTACATCTTCACCGAGCGCAACGGTATCTACATCATCGACCTGCAGAAGACCGTCCGCAAGATCGACGAGGCGTATATGTTCGTCCGCGATCTGGCGCTGGAAGGCAAGACCATCCTCTTCGTCGGCACCAAGAAGCAGGCGCAGGAGTCCGTTGAGCAGGAAGCCAAGCGCTGCGGCATGTACTATGTCAACAACCGCTGGCTCGGCGGCATGATGACCAACTTCCGCACCATCAAGACCCGTATCGCCCGCCTCAACGCCATCGACAAGATGGAGGCCGACGGTCAGTTCGAAGTGCTGCCCAAGAAGGAAGTCGCCAAGCTCACCCTTGAGCGCGAAAAGCTCGAAGCCAACCTGGGCGGTATTCGCGAGATGAAGAACCTGCCCGGCGCGCTGTTCATCGTCGATCCCCGCAAGGAGCGCATCGCGGTGCAGGAAGCCCGCGCGCTGCACATTCCGATCGTTGCGATCGTCGATACCAACTGCGATCCTGACGAAATCGACTACGTCATCCCCGGCAACGACGACGCTATCCGCGCTGTCAAGCTGATCGCCGGCAAGATGGCCGACGCCGTGCTGGAAGGCCATCAGGGCGAGCAGACCGAAGAGGCCGCTCCCGCCGAGGAAGCCGCTCCTGCCGAGAAGGACGCCGAGTAATTATTTGATGCATTGCAAGGGAGGCGTTTTACCACCTCCCTTTTCCCTGAGGAAAACACGATAAGGAGGAACCTTAAAATGGCAATCACTGCTGCACAGGTCAAGGAACTGCGTGAAGCGACCGGCGTTGGCATGATGGAGTGCAAGAAGGCGCTCACCGAGTGCGACGGCAATATGGAAAAGGCAATGGAGTGGCTCCGCAAGAAGGGCATCGCTTCTGCTGAGAAGAAGGCCGGCCGCGTCGCGGCTGAGGGCGTTGTGGAGTCCTACATCCACATGGGCGGCCGCATCGGCGTGCTGATCGAGGTCAACTGCGAAACCGACTTCGTCGCCAAGACCCCCGAGTTCAAGAGCTTTGTCCGTGACATCGCGATGCACATCGCTGCCGCGAACCCCTCTTTCCTCGATCGCACCGAAGTGCCCAACGAGACCCTGGACAAGGAGCGCGAGATCCTGCGCGCCCAGGCTCTGAACGAGGGCAAGCCCGAGAAGATCGTCGACCGCATGGTCGAAGGCCGCGTCGAGAAGTTCTACAAGGAGAACTGCCTGGTCGATCAGCCCTTCGTCAAGAATCCTGACATGACCATCGCGCAGTACGTCAACGAGCGCATCCAGCAGACCGGCGAGAACATCAAGATCCGCCGTTTCGTCCGCTACGAGATGGGCGAGGGCCTGGAGAAGCGTCACGACAACTTCGCTGAGGAAGTCGCCGCGCAGTCTAAGAAGGCTTAATTTGTAAAAATCAAAAGGGAGCGCATTCGCGTTCCCTTTTTTTGAGGAAACGGGAGAGAAAAGGGAGGAAAATGCCGCTATGAAACCGATTTACAAGCGGGTACTGATCAAACTGTCCGGCGAGGCGCTGGGCAAGGACGGCAAGGGCTTCAACGCCGAAACCATCGAGCGCGTCGCGCAGGAGATCGTGGAGTTAGAGGCTTCCGGGCTGGAAGTGGCGCTGGTCATCGGCGGCGGCAACATCTGGCGCGGCCGCGAGGGAGCCATGATGGCCATGGATCGCGCCACGGCGGACTACATGGGCATGCTCTCCACCGTACTCAACGCGCTGGCCATGCAGGACGCCATTGAGCGCGCGGGCATGGGCAAGGCGGCGGACGGCAGCGACATCCAGTGCCGCGTGCAGACCGCCATCGAGATGCGCCAGATTGCAGAGCCCTATATCCGCCGCCGCGCCATTCGCCATCTGGAAAAGGGCCGCGTGGTCATCTTCGCCTGCGGCACCGGCAGCCCCTATTTCACCACCGACACCACCGCGGCGCTGCGTGCGGCGGAAATCGGCGCAGAAGCCCTGCTGCTGGCCAAGAACACCGACTATGTCTACACCGCGGATCCCAAGGTGGATCCCAACGCGCAGCCCATCCCGGAGATCGGCTATGTCGAGGTCATCGACCGCGGCCTGTCTGTGATGGATAATTCCGCGCTCACCCTGTGCATGGATAACCGCATCCCGATCCTCGTCTTCGGCCTCAAGGCGGAAAACAGCATCCGCCGCGTCGCCTGCGGCGAGCGCATCGGCACCATCATCCACTGATTCGAACCGGCATAAAGCAGCGCCCGTGTGGGAATTTTCTCCCATGCGGGCGCTTTTTTATACATAACCCGCCGCCTTTTTTTCCATAATAAGCAAGGTAGAATCAGGAAAAAAGGAGGCGTGGTCGTGGAAAAACTGACCCCTTCGTTGGAAGAAAACCTGCACACCTTTCGGGAGCTGTTCCATGCGCCGGAGAATCAGGATTTTGTCGTGCGGGAATTGAAACCGGGCGGCGTGCGGCTGGCGGTGCTCTGCATCGACGGAATGGCGAGTAGGCGGAACATCGAAAGCGCCGTGCTGCGGCCGCTGATGAACGCGCCGCCCTTCGGCTCGCTCCCGCCGGAGACGCGCGCACAGGCGCTGCTGGACAAGGTGCTGCCCACCGGCACGGGTGAGACGGAGGAACGCGTGCAGAACATCGCGGAATTTCTGCTGGACGGCAACTGCGCCGTGCTCATCGACGGCTGCGCGCAGGCGGTGCTGGCGGAAACGCAGGGCTATGATACCCGCAGCGTTAATCAGCCGCTGATTGAAAACACCGCCTTTGCCTCGCACGAGGCGTTCAATGAATCGCTGCGCACCAATTTGACGCTGCTGCGCCGCATCCTGCGCACCCCCGACCTAGTAGCGGAGATGCACAACATCGGGGCGACCTCTTCGACTAAGGTTGCGCTGGTGTACTTAAGCGGCGTGACCAGCCGGAAGCTGATTGCGGAGTGCCGAAGGCGCTTGAGCGGCGTAGGCATCGACCGGCTGCTGTCCATCGGGCAGCTCCAGCAGCTCATCGAGGACAATCCGCGGCAGCTGCTGCCGCAGATCGTGCAGACCGAGCGCCCCGACCGCACGGCCAGCTTTCTGACCGACGGCATGGCGGTGGTGCTCTGCGACGGCGCGCCCCATGCGCTGGCGATGCCCGGCACGTTCTGGACCTTTCTGCACACGCCGGACGACCATGCGCTGCGCTGGCAGTACGGCAGCTTTCTGCGCATCGTGCGGGTGCTGGGGTTCTTTTTGGCGCTGCTGCTGCCGGCGCTTTACAACGCGCTGCTACTGTATCATCAGGAGCTGCTGCCGATGGATCTGCTCACGTCAATCCTGGAAGGGTATACGCTGGTGCCGCTTTCGGTGACGCTGGAATTGTTTTTGATGGATTTTGTGTTTGACTTAATCAACGAGGCGAGCTTGCGGATGCCGGGGGACATGGGCAACGCGCTCGGCATCGTGGGCGGGCTGGTGCTGGGGCAGGCGGCGGTGAGCGCCAACCTGATCTCGCCCCTGCTCATCATCATCGTGTCGGTGGCGGGCCTGGGGCTGTTCTCTGTGCCGAGCTACCCGCTTTCGCTGGCGCTGCGCATTGCGCGGCTGTTCCTGCTGCTGGCCTCGACGCTGGCAGGCTTTGCGGGGATTGCCGTGGCGCTGGCGCTGCTGCTCTGCGCGGGATGCGCGATGGAAAGCTTCGGCACGCCGTATTTCGCGCCTGCCGTCCCGGCGATGCGGCATAACGGCGACCTCTTCTGGCGTTTCCCGGAGCGCTGGCAGCAAAAGCGCCCCGGCATGGCGCACCCGCAAAAGCCGCGCCGGACCTCTGCGCCGCGCGGATGGGAGAAGGGAGGGGAAAAGCCGTGAACCATCACATTCAATCGGGCGGGATGACAGCGCTGTTGGCCGCGCTGCTGACGGCACAGTGGTTTTCTTCCTCGACGGAGGGCTTTCTGGACGCCTGCGGGAACGCGGTGTGGCTGCCGGTGCTGGTTGGCGGGCTGGCGCTGGCGGGGCTGACCGCATTGCTGCAACGCCTTGCCCCGGAAGAGGGGCTGCTGAACCTCGGCCGCCCTGCGGCGCTGTGCGTGGCGCTGCTGATGACGCTGGTGGGCGCGACAGCCCTGCGCGACACGCTGACGATGCTGACGACGTTCCTGCTGCAGCAATCGCCGCGCTGGTATACGCTGCTGATCCTTTTGCCGGTGCTGATCCTGACGGGGTGCCTGGGGATGTGCTCGGTGGCGCGGCCGCTGCGGCTGATCGCCCCGGCGCTGGCCATCGGGTATGCGGCGGTGCTGCTGCTGTCGGTGTGGAGCCAGGCAGATGTCTATCACTTCTTCCCGCTGCTCGACACGGGGCTGCCGAAGCTGGCGGGCACGGCGGTTTCGGCGCTGGCGGCGGGCGTGTGGCTGCCGCTGCTGTGGATCGACAAGCCCCGGCTGGGCAGAACCTCCGGCGCGGGGGCGGTGCTGCTGGCGACGGTGCTGGCCGCGGGCGGCTATGCGGCATATGCGCTGCTCTTCCCGGATGGGCTGGTGCTGGATCACTCCTTTCCTCTGCACCGATTGAGCGCAGCGGGCGGTTTTTCGCAGGCGTTTCAGCGGGTGCACGCGCCGTTTGCGTTCGTGTGGCTGCCGGTGCAGATGGCGGCGATGAGCGCGGCGCTCTCCACCGCAGGGCGCGGGCTGAAGGCGGCGCTGCCCGGTGTGAAGGAAAAGGCGCTGCTGCCCGTCCCGCTGCTGCTGATGCTGGCGCTGGGGTATTGGGACGAGGAGCACAGCCCGATGGAATTGCAAATTCTTTTGCAGGCGCAGACGCAGGCACTGCTGCTGCTCCCGCTGATCGCCGGCATGGCGGTATCCAGAATCCGGGCGCTGCGCCGCGGAAAGGAGGCGCGCCATGCGTAAGCGGATCAAAAAACGCCTGTTGGTGGGCTTGCTGGCGCTGCTCCTGCTGCCGCTTTCCGGCTGCTTTGACGCAGTTGACATGGGCGATCAGATCTTTGCGGTGAACCTGGCGCTGGATACCGGCAAGGGCAATGCGCTGCGGCTGACGGTGCAGTTCCCGCAGATCACACCCACGGGCAAGGCGGAAGGCTCCTCCGGCGGGGAGGAGAGCGAGCTTGCCAAGGACGGCTATCTGATCGAGCAGGTGGAAGGGGAGAATTTCAGCGCCTGCATGGCGCTGCTGCGGATGGTCACGCCCCGAAGCGTGGATTTGAATCAGCTGCGAGGCGTGTTCCTCAGCGAGGCGCTGTCTGCCCGGCCGGAGCTGCTGCGGGGGAGCCTCGCCTCGATCCTCACTGCCCACGGCGCGCGGCCGACGGCCTATGTGTTTCTAACCCGCGGCAGGGCGGAGGACGTGCTGGCCGAGCAGACGCCGCTCTTCGGCGCGCGGCTGTCCAAATCCCAGGCGGCGCAGACACGGGAGCTGACGCAGCGGGGCGTTGCGCCGCAGATCACGCTGAGCACTTTTTATGCGCGGCTGACCACGCCCGGACGCAGCGCCGCGGCGGCGCTCTGCGCGGTAAACGGGATGCAGTATCTCGACAGCCCGCCGCCGCACGGCGCGCAATATACTGCGTATCTGGCCGGGGAACTGTCCCGCAACACGGCAAACGCGGTGGATGTCTGCGGCAGCGCGGTATTTGCGGAAGACGAGGTCTTTTATCTGGACGGCTATGAAACCCAGCTTTGCAATCTGCTGAGCGGGGAGATGAAGCGAATCAGCCTGGTGCTGGACGGGCGCGCCGCGGCGATCCAGCTCAAGTGCGCGCCGCGCCTTTCGGTTCGGCTGCCCGAAAGCCCGGAGGAGCCGCCGGTGATCCGCGTTCGCGCGGCGGTGCGCTGCGACGAGGCGGATGCGGGGAAATATGTTGAAGCGCTGCGGCAGGACGTTGCGTCGCTGCTGATCAAGTGCCAGCAATGGGGCGCAGACCCGGTCGGTTTTTGCGAGCGGGCGCGGATGCGCGTTTGGACGCTTATGGACTGGGAAGCGCTGGACTGGCCGGAACTATACCGAAAAGCGGTGTTTGAGATCGACATTCGATGAAGGCCTTGCCGCTTTACGGCGGGAAGAGTTTCTGCTACAATAATGCCAGAGTGATCCGATGGGAGGGTTTCTGCATGAAAAAGAGGATTTTCGCGGCGCTTGGCGCGCTGCTGCTTTTGCTGATGCTGACGGCCTGCGCCGGTCAGACGGCGGTCAATGCCGCGCAGTCGCTGCGTCCGGCGGAGATGACGGAAGAGGAAAACGCCGTGCTGACGCTGCTCGGCGGCAGCCAGACCTCGGTGTTTGACTTTACGACCGACAACGCGCTGCGCTCGGTGCGCGTGGAGCGCTATGAGCTGCAAAACGGCGCATGGAAGGCCTTCGGCGGCGGCAGCTTCGCCGTCAGCGGCGAAAAGGGCCGTATTGCGCTGACCATGAACCCCAATTCGGGCGAGATCCGCTTTGCCGTGCAGGATGACCACGGCACCAGCGCCATCAAGCAGGCCTATCCGGAGGAAGACCTGACCGGCCTTGCCGTGGCGACATCGGCGCTTTCTGCGCCCACGGCGATTGTGACCGATCAGGAAATCCCGCTGATGATCCAGATTCTCGATTCGGGTGATAAGACGGTGAGCTATTCGCCGGAGTATTTCTTCCACCCGGAGGAATACGAAAAGCTGGGCTGTGAGCGCGTCTATGCCGTGACCGTGACCTTCTCCTCCGATTCCCTTTCGTAAAAGACACAGGCGAGGTGATCCCCATGCCGCATCGGCCTTACCGGCGGGACGTGCCGGGCGGAAAGAACGCCGTGCTGTTTCTGCACGGCATTGTGGGCACGCCGGATCACTTTTTGCCGCTGCTCCCGCTGCTGCCGGAGGACTGCGCCTGCTCAAGCCTCCTGCTTGCGGGGCATGGCGGCAGCGCGCAGGACTTTGCGAAGGCTTCGATGGCGCAGTGGGAAGACCAGGTGGATTCGGCGCTGTCCGATTTGTGCGCGCGGTATGAAAACGTCGTGATCGTCGGGCATTCGATGGGCTGCCTGCTGGCGATCCGTGCGGCGCTTGCGGACCCTTGCGGTCTGCGGGCGCTGTTTCTGCTTGCGCCGCCGTTGTTCATTGACTTTCGGCTGCGGGCGCTGCGGGCGCCGATTCGCGTGGGGCTGGACTGCATTCCGGAGGACGATGAAGAGGCGCATTGGGCGCGGGCGGCCTGCTCCATTGAACCCAACCGCTTTCTGCCCGTGTATTTGGGCTGGATTTCCAAGTATGCGGCGCTGTTCGCGCTCAGCCGCAGCACGCGGAAAAGCGTTTCCCGCCTGGCCGTGCCGACGATGGCGCTGTTTTCCGCACGGGACGAAATGGTGGATTCCGTACGGTCGCGGGAGCGGCTGCTGAGCTGCCCGTTGGCTCAGGCCGAAACCCTGGCGGAATCGACGCACCTTCACTATCCACCGGACGACCTTATGCAGGTGCAAGACTGTTTTCTGGGCGTTTTGCGCGCGGCGGGCTTTTGTTGAGCAGGGCGCGGCGCATCCTCCCTCCGCTGTTTCAGGGCGGGGGGATTTTTTGATCCTCTTCACGCATTCTGCCTTTACAGTTCTTTTTGATGGGTTTTATAATGAGAAACGAGGACTCTAAGCGTAAAGGAGCAGTCATTTTTATGATCACAGCGGAAATTCACAGCGGCTGGCAGATGCGGCAGGCGGGATGGGAAGAATTCCTGCCGGCGTCCGTGCCCGGCTCGGTCTACCATGATTTGATGCAGAACGGAAAGATGGACGATCCCTTCTGGCGCGACAATTTCCCCAAGGCGCTGAAGCGGATGGATCACGACTATGAATACAAAACGGAGTTTGCGGCGGACAAGGCGCTGTTCAAGAGCGACGCGGTGCTGCTGCGCTTTGAAGGCATCGATACCGTGGCGGACATTTTCCTGAACGGCGAGAAGCTCGGCCGCACTGAGAATATGCACCGCACGTTTGAATTCGAGGTCAAGGATCTGCTGAAGGAAGAGGGCAACGAGCTGCGCGTGCTGCTGCACTCACCCACCCGCTTTATCAAAGAGGAATACAAGCACAACGTCGCCGACGGTTCGGAGGAAGCGATGGTGGGCTTTGCCAACCTGCGCAAGACCCACTGCATGTTCGGCTGGGACTGGGGTCCCCGCCTGCCCGACGCGGGGCTCTGGCGGCCGGTCAAGCTCCTCGGCATCGAAAAGGCGCGCGTGGACAGCGTCTATGTCACCCAGAAGCATGAGGACGGAAAGGTGACGCTGCACTTTGACGTGGACGCGGACGTTTACGACCGCGAGGCGCTGATGGGCTATACCGTGCTGATCACCGATCCGGACGGCAAGGAGACGCTCTGCAAGGGCAGCCCGGAGGAGATCGTGATCGAACGGCCGCAGCTCTGGTGGCCCAACGGCTTCGGCGCGCAGCCGCTCTATACCGTGGAGGTGCGCCTTTACGCGGGCGGCAAGCAGGTGGATGCGTGGAAAAAGCGCATCGGTCTGCGCACGCTGACCATGCACATCGAAAAGGATGCCTACGGCGAATCCTTTGCCCATGAGGTCAACGGCGTGCAGGTCTTCGCCATGGGCGCGGACTACATTCCGGAGGACAGCATCTTTCCGCGCATCAACGAGGCGCGCACCCGCGAGCTGCTCCGGCAGTGCAAGGAGGCGCACTTCAACACCATCCGCGTCTGGGGCGGCGGCTATTATCCCGACGACTGGTTCTACGACGCCTGCGACGAGATGGGCCTGATGGTGTGGCAGGATTTCCTGTTTGCCTGCGCGGTTTACAACCTCACCGACGAATTCGAGGACAACATCCGCGCGGAGTTTGCCGACAACATCAAGCGCCTGCGCCACCATGCGTCGCTGGCCCTGTGGTGCGGCAACAACGAGATGGAGATGTTCGTCGAGCGCGGCCTCTGGGTCAAAACGCCCATCCAGAAATCCGACTACGTCAAGATGTATGAATACATCCTGCCCAAAGTGCTCAAGGAGCTCGATCCGCAGACCTTCTATTGGCCGGCCTCGCCCTCGTCCGGCGGCGGATTCGACGATCCCAACGGCTTTGACCGCGGAGACGTACACTATTGGGACGTCTGGCACGGCAATGTGCCCTTTACCGATTACCGCCGCTACTATTTCCGCTATCTTTCGGAATTCGGCTTCCAGTCGTTCCCGTCGGTGGAGACCGTCAAGACCTTTGCGCTGCCGGAGGATTGCAATCCCTTCTCCTATGTCATGGAGAAGCACCAGCGCAATAACGCCGCCAACGGCAAGATCATGAACTATCTCTACCAGACCTACCTTTATCCCACGAGCTTTGATGCCTTTGTCTACGCCTCGCAGCTGCTACAGGCGGATGCGATCCGCTACGGCGTGGAGCACTTCCGCCGCAACCGCGGGCGCTGCATGGGCGCGATCTACTGGCAGCTCAACGACTGCTGGCCGGTGATCTCCTGGGCGTCGATCGACTATTGCGGCCGCTGGAAGGCGCTGCATTACGCCGCCAAGCGCTTCTTCCGGCCGCTGACGCTCTCCTGCGCCGAGGAAGGCCTGCTTACCCAGAATCCCAACATCAACTTCGAGCGCTATGAATACGAGGAAAATGCGCTGAAAAAGGGCATGCGCCTGTGCGTGGAGAACGAGACCATGCGTTCCCACACGGTGGAAGTGACCTGGCAGCTGCGCCGCGCCGACGCATCCGTGATCCGCCAAGGCCGTGAAACCGTGACCGTGGAGCCGCTTTCCTCCAAATGGCTGGAATACGAGGACTTTGCCGACGCGGACACCTTCGGCGACTACATCGCCTACCAGATGACGGAAAACGGCGCGCCCGCCGCCTCCGGCACCGCGCTGTTCTGCGCACCGAAGCACTTCCGCTTTGCTGACCCGCAGCTCGCCTTGCGCGTCGAGGGGGATGAGATCGTCGTCACTGCCGCTGCCTACGCCCGCGGCGTGCAGATCCTCAATGCGGACGATACGCTCAAGCTCTCCGATAACTTCTTCGATATGAACGCCGGCGAGACCCGCGTGCGCATCCTCTCCGGACAGCCCTCCGGCCTGCGCGTCCGCTCGGTCTACGACATCCGCTGATTCCCGACAAAAAAGCTTTACAGGCTCCCCATGCTTTCTACCGTGGGGAGCCTTTTGTGCTCGCGCCTTGTCTTGACGGGAAAGAGGGCATGTGATAAGCTGAAAATTGACGCTTATGCGGAGAAAAAGATCGGAGCACAGAACATGGGAAAGTGGAACTGGAAGGAACTGAAACCGGAGATCGCGCAGGTATGGCGGCTGAGCCTGCCGGCGATTTTGACGCAGATCACGACCATCGTGATGCAGTATATCGATTCTGCCATGGTGGGCGCGCTGGGCGCGAATGCTTCCGCGTCCATCGGGCTGGTGTCCACCAGTACCTGGCTGATGAACGGCATCACTTCGGCGGTGTCGGCAGGCTTTTCGGTGCAGGTAGCGCATCACATCGGCGCAGGGAAGGAAGACGAAGCGCGGAATGTCGTGCGGAACGGCATGGTCGCCGCGCTGATTGTGTCGGGATTGCTGTGTCTGACCGGCGTGGGGCTAAGTCCGCATCTGCCGGGCTGGCTGGGCGGCGCGCAGGAGATCCGCGCGGACGCATCGGCGTATTTTATGGTGTTTGCGCTGATGGTGCCGTTTTCACAGCTCAATTCGCTTTGTTCGGCGTTTTTGCAGTGCAGCGGAGATATGGTCACGCCCAGCGTGCTCAATGCGGCGATGTGCCTGTTGGACGTGGCGTTCAACGCGATTTTCATTCCGCACTTTGGCGTGATGGGCGCAGGCATCGGCACGGCGGCCGCCTGCGCGGTGGTCAGCCTGCTGATGGCGGCAAGCTGCTGCCTGCGGAGCAAGACGCTGCGCCTGATCGGGCGGAAGGAAAAAGGGCGGTTCCATGGGGAGATCCTGAAGAAGGCGCTGAAGATCGGCCTGCCCGTCGCCGCGCAGGAGATTGCCATCTGCGGAGCCATGGTGGTTTCCACCATCATCATTGCACCGCTGGGGGCGGTGTCGATCGCGGCGCACTCCTTTGCCATCACAGCGGAGAGCTTTTGCTATATGCCGGGCTACGGCATCGGCATGGCGGCAACGACGCTGGTGGGCCGTTGCGTGGGCGCGGGGCAGGAGCAGCTGGCCAAGCGATACGGCAACATCTGCACGGTGATGGGCGCGCTGTTCATGGGCGTGACGGGCGCGCTGATGATGCTGATCTGCCCGCTGGTGTTCCGCGTGCTCACACCGGATCCTGCCGTGCGGCAGTTGGCGGCGGAGGTGCTGCGCATCGGACTGATTGCGGAGCCGCTCTACGGCGTGTCGATCGTGGCGGCAGGCGCGCTGCGCGGCGCGGGTGATACCTTTGTACCCAGCATACTGAACTTTCTCAGCATTTGGGTGGTGCGTCTGGGGCTGGCGGTGCTGCTGGTGGGCCGGCTCGGCCTGCACGGCATGTGGATCGGCATGGCGGCGGAGCTGTGCGTCCGCGGCCTGCTGATGCTCTATCGGCAGAAAACAACGAAATATTTTTCCCTCTACCGAAAACCTTTGTCCGAGGCGAAGAATTCGTGATAAAATAAAGAAAAACACGGTTTCGGACGGATTTGCGTGCAAATGATGAGGAGGGTGAAAGATGAAGATTGATTTTTCCCGCGGCAAGACGGCGATCTTTATCGGTTCGAGCGTGTGCGAGGGCTGCGGCGCGACGAACAACCGCGGCTGGACGGCCATGACCGCCGAGCGCATGGAGCGCAATGGCTGGACCACCGGCAACTGCGCCATCGGCGGGCAGACCACCGCAGACATCCTGCTGCGCCTGGAGCGCGATGTGATCGTGCATAAGCCCGCGGTGTGTTTCGTGGGGCTGGGGCTTTCCAATGAAGGGTTGGCCACCGCGCCCGATCCGGCGGTGCCCTGCGGCATCTTCCTGAACAATTTGAAGAAGATCGTGCAGGCGCTCAAGGACGCAGGCATCTTCCCCATCGTGGGCGGCGTTTATCCCAACAACGACTATACGCTGATGCAGTACGCCTGGGAGCGCCGGGTCTATGACGAGATGGATACCTGGGACGTGCCGGTGCTGCAATGGCTGGACGGGCTGGAGGACGGCTACGGCCACTATCCCAAGGGCTGGGAGAACGACCCCTGGCACCCCAACGACGAAGGCTACAAGCACTATTATGAGCAGATCCCCCAGAAGGTCTGGGATCTGCTGGAATGCCCGAAGCCCTGACAAAGGAGAGCGAAGGAAATGGCATACATGGAACCCAGAGCGCTTCCCTACGAAGAGTTTCCGGAGGAAAAGGAAACGCGGCCGGGCGTCAAAAACCTGACGATGGACAAAAACGCCTACGGCACGGAGCATTTTCCGGATGTGACCTATGCCGTGCGCGACGGCGCGGCGCTGCATCTGCAGATCTTTGTGCCGGTGCTGTTTGGCCAGAGCCTCGACGCGCGCTATCCGCTGGTGGTGTTCGTGCAGGGCTCGGCCTGGAGAAAGCAGGAGATCAAGCTCTATATGACCCAGGCGGCGCGTCTTACCCAGCGCGGCTATGCCGTGGCGGTGGTGGAATACCGCCCCTCGGATGTACGCCCCTTCCCCGCGCAGATTGAGGACACCAAGACCGCGATCCGCTTCCTGCGCAAGGAGGCTGCGGCCTATCACATCGACCCGGAGCGCGTGGCCGTGATGGGCGATTCCTCCGGCGGACACACCGCGCTGATGACCGGCATCACCGGCGGCACGCAGGAGCTGGATACCGCGCTTTACGGCGAATACCCCTGCACGGTGCGCGCAATCGTGGATTACTACGGCCCGACGGATGTATCGAAGATGTGCGAGCGCCCCTCCACGCAGAACCACGTGGATCCGGACAGCCCGGAGGGGATGCTCATCGGCGGGCTGAACGTGCTGGAAAACCCTGATAAGGTTGCCCCGACCGTCGTGATGAACCATGTGCCGGAGGCTTCACAGCGTAAGCTGCCGCCGCTGCTGATGTTCCACGGCACGAAGGATCGGTTGGTGCCCTTTGAGCAAAGTCTGCTGCTCTACGACAAGATGAAGCAGGCCGGGCAGGATGTGACGTTCTACCGCGTCGAGGGCGCGGATCACGGCGGCCCCGCCTTCTGGGCGCAGAACGTGCTCGATCTGGTGGATGAATTCCTGAAAGAACATTTGAAATAAGCTCCGAACCAGAGAGGGTTCCCTTTTCAAAGAAAAGGGAACCCTCTCTGGTTCGGAGCCGGGGGAGGCTGCGGCCTCCCCCGGACCCCCTCCGTCAGGCTGCAAAGCCGGGTTAGAGCTGAAGGAGACCGAAGAGCGCGGATTCGCTCTCGCAACCGGCATGGCGCAGCACCACGGCGGCGTTGTGGTCGAAACGGCTGTGCTCGATCAGGCGGAAGGCGGCTGCTGCCGCGTCTACATAATCCTCGCGGGTCGGGTGCTGCTGCGCATAGCCCACCGTGAGGAAGCGCAGCAGCGCATAGGTTGCCGCCAGCGACTGTGTCTCCTGCGCAAGGTTTTCCTGCACATCGGAAAAGGGGAAGCAGTCGTAAAAGAGATGGTTGACCAGCATTTGCTCGAACTCGGTTTCCCAGCCGGGGAAGAGATTGGCAAAGCGCTGTGCGGCGGCTGTCCACGCAGGTTCATCGGGCAGCGCCTGTTCGGCTGCGGCGGTATAGGAAGAAAGGCTGACGCTGTTTTCCCCCAGCTCGCGCGACAGCGCACGGGCATAGGATAGGGCGCGGTCAAGCCCCTCCGGCACGGCGGCGGGCGGAGCGTCGCTCAGCAGGAAATAACGGATACGCCGCTCGCCGTCCTCGGGCGGGCAGGAAGAAACTTGCGGCGTCAGCGCGCGCAGCGCGCTGCATAGGCGCATGAGCCGCGCGCTCAGCGGCAGCTCCCGCTTTTGCAGCATCTCCAGACACATTTGCCGCACGGCATTGTAATAGCCCTGCGGGCGGCGCAGCTCGGGGCCGTGGGGCAGTTCGTCTTCAAAATGAAGCGGTACGGTGTGAAAGGTCATTTTCTCTTTATGCGCCATCAGCATCTCGATCACGCGCTCGCAGCTGCCGGAGCAGGAGCATTCCAGCGCGAAGGCCGTCCGCGGCGCGCGCGGATACAGGCGGCAGATCGCGGGCAGAGCTTCTTCTCCGCAGGTGCATTGCAGCGCGCAAAGCCCGTCCGGGGCGCGCATCGGGCAATCGTCCTGCCAGGTGGGGGTGATGAGACGGAAGCGCTCGGGCGAAGGGGTTTCCGGCGCGTGAAAAGCCACGTCGATGCGGCGGCGCAGATCCGGCGGACAGTCCAGCCCCAGCAGACGGAAATATTCCGCCTGCGTCACCGATATGCCCCAGCCGTCGCAGCAGGTGCGGCGGCACGCGCCACCCTTGCAGCGGAAATCCTCATAATAATCCGGCACGAGAAAATGTCCTTCCATGGCATACGCCCCTTCCGTAAAATTATTTTTCTGTATTATACAATGATTTTTCACTGCTTTTTCATGTTGAATAGGTTATTTTTTTGTTTCGATTTGCCGAGGAAATATGGAATGGGGAAAAGCGATTTTCTGAACAAAAACAGGTCAAATTTCGTTGAAAATGGTGTACAATAGAAGGGTACAGTATTCTTACGGAAAGCGAGGTCTTTTCCATGAAGATGGTTGATATACAGCAGATCAACAGAGAGCTGGTCTGCGACCCCGCGGGTTTTGCGCGGCAGGCCAACGCCGCCTACGACGCGCAGATCGAGGCCGTCGCCCGCGACCTGCGCGCGCGCCGTGACGAGCACCCGATCCTGCTGCTCTCCGGCCCGTCCGGCAGCGGCAAGACCACCACCGCCTTAAAGATCGAAAAACTGCTGGAATCCTGGGGATGCGTGGCGCACACGCTGTCGCTGGACAATTATTTCCTGCCCTTTTCCGAGGAGGGGATGGAGCAGGTGCGCCGGGGGCTGATTGACCTGGAATCCCCCGCGCGCGTGGACGCGGAGCTGCTGGGCGCGCAGCTGAGCGACATGGTGGCGGGCAAATCCGTGCCGCTTCCCCGCTATGACTTCCAGACCGCGCAGCGCGTCTACACGGGCGAGACCATGACCCGCCTGCCGGGCGAGATCGTCATTCTCGAAGGCATCCACGCCCTGAATCGCGACGTCATCCGCATCCCGGACGAATACGCCGCGCGCGCCTACATCAGCGTGCGCACCCGCGTGCATGGCACGCAGGGCGAGGTGCTGCACCCCTCGCGCATCCGCCTGCTGCGCCGCATGGTGCGTGACCGGCTCTACCGCGGGCGCAGCATCGACGAGACGATGCACCTTTACGCCAGCGTCGAGCGCGGGGAGACTCTTTACATCATGCCCCATAAGCACCGCGCGACCTACGAGATCGATACCTTTTTCCCCTATGAGCTGAGCGCCTACCGGCCGATGGTGCTGCGCGACCTGCTGGCGCTGCCGGACGAGGTGCGTCAGCCCATTTCCGACCTGATCGCGCTGCTGCGCGAGGCGGCGCCCATGCACGCCGCGGACATCCCGACCGATTCGATGATCCGGGAGTTCATCGGTCAGGGAGAATTTGAGTATTGATCGCCGGAATTTCCTGCTTGCAATCGAGGTAATGGATGTTGAACAAGTTTCGTCTCTTTTATGCGTATGTTTCCGATCTGCTGGCCGATGCGCGCGTGCAGTCCATGGCGCGCATCGAACACCACACCCAGCGCATCAGCTGTCTGGACCACTGCCTGTTTGTCTCCTATGTGAGCTTTGCGCTCTCCCGCTTCTTCGGCGGCAATGAACGCGCCGTCACGCGCGCGGGACTGCTGCACGATCTGTATCTGTGCAACTGGAAGAAGGAGCGCTCGCTCTACCGCCACCTGCTGATCCACCCGGACATGGCGGCGGAAAATGCCAGAGCCTTCGGCATCAGTAAGCTAGAGGAGGGCATTATCCGCAAGCACATGTGGCCGGTGACGATTTCCCGCCTGCCGCGCCGCAGGGAGGAATTGATCGTCAACCTTGCGGACAAGATCTGCGCCGTGAGCGAGGTGACGGGCATTTATTGGCTGATCCGCCTGCCGCGCCGTCTGGCTGCGCTGCGACACCGACCCGTGCAGGCGTAAAAATAACCCAAGAAAACAAGAGGGTTTGCTGTCTCTCTTGTTTTTTTTGCACCAGCAAACCTTTCGGGGCATAGTCTGCTTTCGGGAGGGTTGCACCATGAATTCGCTGCTTTATGCCGCGCTGGGAACCGGCTTTACGTTTTTAATGACCGCTCTGGGGGCGGGCGTTGTGTTCTGCTTCCGCAGGCCGCCGTCCGGGCGGATGAAGAGAATCTATCTGGGCTTTGCCGCGGGGGTGATGGCTGCCGCAACGATTTGGAGCCTGCTGCTGCCCGCCATCGGTCGTGCAGAGGAAATGGGGCTGGCGGGCTGGCTGCCCGCCGCCGGGGGCATTGTATTGGGCGCGGCATTTTTGATGCTGATCGAAGCGGGGATTGCCCGCCTGTCCGCCCGCCGCAGAATGCGCCTGGGCAGCCGCGCGCTGCTGCTGACCGCCATTACGCTGCACAACATTCCGGAGGGCATGGCGGTGGGGCTTTCGTTTGCGCTGGCGGTGCAATCGGGCAGTCCGGCGCTGATGGCGGGGGCGGTATCGCTGGCGCTGGGCATCGGCGTGCAGAACCTGCCGGAAGGCGCGGCGGTGGCGCTGCCGCTGCTGGATGCGGGACTATCGAAACGGACAGCCTTTGTCGTCGGAGCGCTTTCCGCCCTGGTGGAGCCGGTGTTCGGCGTGCTGGCGGCGCTTGCCGTGACCGTCGCCCAGCCGCTGATGCCCTGGCTGCTCGGCTTTGCCGCCGGGGCGATGCTGCTAGTGACGGTGCGGGAGCTGATCCCGGAGGCCTGCGGCGGTGCGGAGCGCGCGGGCACGCTGTCCGTGCTGGCGGGCTTTCTGCTGATGATGATCCTGGACGTTGCACTGGGGTGAAAGATGCGGTACAATGAAACCGACAGAAGGTTGGCTTCCTGAAAAAAACGGGAGCCGGAGAAAGGGTTTTTACCATGACGCACGAACATCATCATGACCATGACCATGACTGCTCCTGCGGCTGCGGCCGCGAGCATACCCATGAGCATCATCACCATGAGCACGGCTGCGGTCACGATCACGACCACGAGCATCCCTACGGCCGGGTGCCGGTGACGGCGGACGCGGAATCCATCGAGATCAGCGGCCGTGAAAAGGCGATTCTGCAAACGATCCTTGCGGTGGGCTGCCTGCCCGTCGCGCGGCTGATCGCCACCAAGTCCGACGAGGAAGAGGTGGTCATCGACTGCCTGTCGCCGGTCTATCTTTACGAAACCTCTGATACGCTGGACGAGGTCAAGGAGATCGGCGCGCTGCTGCGCCGCCTGTCCGACCTTGGGCTGCTGACGCTGGATTACGACCGGCCGATTGCGGACTTTGACTATTCGCTCTACACCGAGAGCGACCTGTTTGCCTATTTCGTCCGCACCATCGACGAGGCGCGCGGCCGCGAGGGCTTCCTGTGCGACACGGCGGAGATAGAGCTGGGCAGCATGGCGGTCACGCCCCTGGGCCACGAAGTCTGCTGCCGCGACTGACGCGCGCGGCGCGGACGCCGAAAACTTGCGATTGCATTCCGCTTGAAAATCTGCTATACTATTTATGCTTGATTTTCAAGCGCATGGAGAGGTATCGAAGTGGTCATAACGGGGCTGACTCGAAATCAGTTTGTCTTAACGGACACATGGGTTCGAATCCCATCCTCTCCGCCATCAGTCCACCGTAATTTCGATAGAATTCCGGTGGACTTTTTCTATGCCGGAAAATCACCTGAAATAAGTCCTTTCGGCTGCTGGGGAGAATAGGCGAACCCCGCTGCGGAGCAATCCTGCGGCGGGGTTTGTGCGCTTTACGGGGATGGGAGCCTTTCGCGTTGCTGTAATCGGCAAACTGCGGGCAGCCTTCATGAAGGATAGCGCACTTGTGCAAGAAAGATGTGCGGTATGCTTACAGCGGCTGCCCTGCTCTCCGCTTTGCAACGCTTGCGAAGGGAAAACGAGCATGGTATAATAAACAACAAAAAAATGGGTTTGCCGGAGAAAAAACACAAAGAATTTGAGCTTTGTAAGGAGAAGGCCTGTCAGATGATTTGTCATCATTTTCGGCTGATCCATTAGGGTTAGATTGGAAAGGGAGGTTTGATGGATGTATCAGCTCTATTATCAATACCCCAACACCTGGTTTGGCGACTGCATGCCCTTTGGAAAGGACGGAAAATTCTATCTCTTTCATCAGCGTGACACCCGCAGGCCCGGTCCCTTTGGCGAGCCCTTCGGCTGGTCGCTGGCCGTCACCTCGGATTTCGTGCATTATGAGGACTACGGAACCGTACTGCCCGGCGGCGGGGACGATGCGCAGGATCAGTTTATCTTTGCCGGGACCGTTTTTGAGGCGGAAGGCCGCTATCACGCCATGTACACCGGCTACAACAGGGACTACGAAAAGCAGGGCAAAAAGCCGCAGATATTGATGAAGGCCGAAAGCGACGACCTGATCCACTGGCAGAAGAACGGCGAAAAGCTGGTGGAGCCGCAGCCCGGCTACGAGCCGCAGGATTGGCGGGATCCCTTTGTCTTCTGGGATGAAGAGCTGGGGCTGTACCGGATGATTCTGGGCACGCGGAAAAAAAGCGAGCACATCAACCGGGGCTGCAGCGTATGGTTCACCTCGCCCGATTTGAAGAATTGGGAATTTCAAGGGGACTTCTGGGCGCCCAACCTGTACAGTATGCATGAAATGCCCGACCTGTTCCGGATCGGCGACTGGTGGTATCTGCTCATCAGCGAATACAGCGAGAAAAACAAAATCGTCTACCGGCGCAGCAAGAGCCTGAACGGTCCTTGGCTGGCTCCCACAGACGATGCGTTTGACGGTCGCTGCTATTACGCGGGCCGCACCGCTTTTGACGGAAAGAGGCGGGTTCTGTTCGGTTGGGTCAACACCCGGGACACCTGGCAGGACAGCGCGGAGTGGACGTGGGGCGGCACCTTCGTACCCCATGAGGTTTTCCAGCGGGAGGACGGCTCACTGGGCGTGAAACTTCCCGACAGCATTCGGGAGGCCTTTGAAGCGCCTCGGCTGCTGGCGCAGCAGGCCGTGCTGGAAACCGTCGATCAGAATGCCGAGCTTCCGCTGGCGCAGATTCAGCATAAATTCTGCAAATGGGAGGCGCGGGTCAGGTTTTCTGAGGGCACGCGGGCCTTCGGCGTGCGGCTCTGCCAGGATGAGCGGACAGGGGAAGCCTACGACTTCCGCCTGCTGGTGGGAGAAAATCGGCTCAGCTTCGATCGGATCCCCTTCATTCCTTCCGACGTGAACAATAAGGGGTTGGAACGGCCCATCCGTCTGAGTGCCGGCGAAGAATATCGCTTACAGCTCATCGTGGATGACGATATTGCCGTGCTTTACGTAAACGGCGTGGCTCTGAGCGTGCGCATGTACCGGCAGCCGGGAACGGGGATCAGCCTGTATGTGACCGACGGACGGCTGGAGATTCTGGAGTCCTCTATCAGCGACCGGCTGAAAGACTGATTTTCAAGGCAGGGCGCTGCCAAAGAAAAGAGGCGCGCAGCGCCACAGACAAAGCCGGTTTACCGGCAGCGATGTGATCGGGCATATCCGCTGCACTGTGATGGGACACTGCGCCCATGAACCGCTTTTTGCCGTGCCATTTTCCGGCTATGCCCCCAAATTGCGGTGAGAAAAAACAGCCCATTGAAGCAAACGTGTTGATGCGTCCTTGGGGAGAGCTGTGCGGCAAAGGCTCTTTACAGGCGCAAATCAAACCCATCGGCTTGGCCGGTGGGTTTGATTTGTTCTTTCCCTGCAAAAAACTTTGCGGAAGGATATAATGCGCCCTAATATACATGGAAAGCCGTGAAGCTGTAAGGAGGAAAATGCATGGGAATCATTAAAAACGAGATACCGATCTTGGAGTTTGATACGGATAGAGAAGCAGTTTTGAGCCCGACTCATGACCACTTTGACCTGAAGCTTCCCGAAAAATGTGTGTTTGCATTCCTCGGCGGGTACATAGAGGAGTATGCGGCCAAGGTCGGGGCCAAGCAGGTATCGTGTTTTGTCAACGCGACAAAGAACTACCCCGTGTATGTGACCGAATACAAGGGAGAGGAAATCGTCCTCTGTCAGGCTCCGGTCGGCGCTGCCGCTGCGGTGCAGCTGCTGGACTGGCTGATCGGCTACGGAGTTCGTGAAATCATTTCGGCAGGCAGCTGCGGCGCATTGGAACAGCTGGATGAAAGCGTATTTCTTGTACCCCGCAAGGCTTTGCGTGATGAAGGAACATCCTATCACTATGCTCCGCCCTCGCGCTTTATCGAAATCGACGAAAGAGCAAGAAAAGCCATTGAAAAGACAATACTTGAGCACAACTTGAACTATCGGGAAGTGGTGACCTGGTCAACGGACGGTTTCTTTCGTGAAACAAGGGAAAAAGTGGAGTACCGTAAAAGCGAAGGCTGTTCTGTTGTGGAGATGGAATGCTCGGCACTTGCGGCCTGTGCAAGCTTTAGAAAAGCCACATGGGGAATGATCCTTTACACCGCGGATTGTCTTGCCAATGTTGACCAATACGATGAACGGAATTGGGGCGGCAACGCCTATGAATATGCGCTTGCCCTGTGTTTGGATGCGGTGTTGGCCATTTAAATTCCCATTCATGGAGGCGCAGCCCCCCAAAGGTATCTTCTATGAAAAAGCGTCTGCCCAAGCCGGAGACGACGCCCAAGAGCCCGCCGCAATTCGGGTAGAATTGCAGCGGGCTCCGATGGTACAATGAGGGATAAAATCAACCGCCTGTGGTCTGAATGGAACCATCTATCGAGAATCGCTGGAAATCGGTTCTCGATTTTTCTATACTGTAACCGTAGAAAGGAGGAGGCGGATCCATGCAAATTGAAATCAAGATAGACGAAAAATGCAAAGAACCGAAAATCATCGTTGTGACAGACAAAATGACGGACGAGATCAATGCCGTCATCCAAAGACTGGCGGACGAGCAGCCGCAGGTGTTGGCGGGATTCAGGGAAGATACGGTCGAAGTCTTGGAGATGTCCTGCATCTACCGCGTTTTTACTGCATCGGGCAAGGTGTTTGCGGAAACGGACCGCGGCGAGTATACCCTCCGCCTGCGGCTTTACGAAGCAGAACAGCGGCTTGACAGCCGGTTCTTTGTCCGAATCTCAAACTCGGACATCATCAACCTGAAAAAGGTCAGGAGCTTTGATTTGAGTCTTGCGGGAACGATTTGCATCACGCTTTCAAACGGAACGGTTACCTATGTTTCGAGGCGATCCGTCGCGAAGATCAAACAACTCTTGGGGATATGAGGTGATAAAAATGAAGAAGAAACTGATTCTGCGCGGCCTGCTTGGCGTCCCTCTCGGCATTGCGATTGGGCATATCATCACCGTGATCGTCTCCCTGTGCATCGGGGACGGCTTGTTCTATCCGGTCCGTCCGGAACTGGTCGGCGCCATGCGCGGCGAATTAAACGCTGTGCTCCTCCAAACGGCGCTCTGCGGGATCATGGGCGCGGGCTTTGCGATGGCTTCTGTTATCTGGGAGATCGATTCATGGAGCCTTGCAAAGCAAAGCGGGATCTATTTTGCAATCGCCTGCGCGGTGATGTTTCCGATCTCTTACGTTGCAAACTGGATGCCCCATTCGATCGCAGGAATCCTGTCCTATGCAGGGATCTTTGCAGTCATTTTTGTCCTTGTCTGGCTGATTCAATATTTCGTGTGGAAAAGGAAGGTCAGGAGGATGAATGAGCGCATCCGGGACAGCGGCGACGGAGAATAAATGCGGCGATCCGCACGTCCGTTTCCCGCTTGCCGCAATGCTTCGGAAAACTCCTTGCATTTTTTGAAAAAGACGAAATCTTCCCATGCTCCTGACACCTCTGCATTGAAGAAAGCGACCGCCCTGCCGCAAGTCAATGCGGCAGGGCGGTCGCTTTGCACGGGAACTTAGCGGTCGATCTGCTCCCAGGCGGCGCGAACCTGCGCGACGAGCGCCGCGACGCCTGCGGCGAGATAGCGCTCGCCCAGCTCGGCGGAGCCGCCCTCGCGCGGATCGTCGTGGACGTTGTAGTCGCCGTATTTGGCGAAGTGCTCGCCCATGAAGCCGCTGCCGTCAGCCATGCCGTATTTCCACATCGGGATGGGCTCGCCCTTGGGCGGGAGCTTGGAAAGGTCTACGCTGTCCGTCAGAGCCATCATCAGCGAAAGCTCGCAGCGGGTGGCGTGTCCGGGATCCTCTCCCTCAAAGCCCAGCCCGCCCCCGGACGGGAAGCCCACGAGGACGTTGCCCGTGCCTTCGCCGCGGAATTCGGCGGCGATGCGCTGGCAGACGCCCATCTGATTGATCGCGCCGTGACCGTTGATCAGCACGATGAGCCGATAGCCCTGCTTCACCAGCAGGCGGACGTATTCGCGCACGGCCATGGCGAAGATCTCTTCGCGGAAATAATAAGAAGGAACGGTGTTATCCGGAAAATCCATGCCGACGATGTATTGGTCGGTGTTCTCAAAGCCGAGATTTTGCAGCCCTTGCTCGTCGCGCGGCGTATCCACGCCCATGAAGAGCGGGGGCAGCACCACCCCGCCCACCTCGCGGGCGCAGCGCACGGCGCTTTCATGGGCGGTCAGCGGATCGGTGCCGAACGGGGCGGCGGGACCGTGCCATTCCAGCGGGCCGATGGGCAGATAGGCGATGGCGCAGCGCTCCTTTTCCGCAACGATTTGATCGGGACGCAGCAATTCAAGACGAACTTCACGCATGGGGAAAATCCTCCTTATCGATCTCTTTATCCTTATCAGCATAACACTGTTTTAACAGGAACGCAAGCGCGCTTTGGCGGAGAAAGGCATTGAGATTTTGTCGGGAAAAGGCTAGAATGAAAGAAAAAAGATAAGGGTGGTCGTTTCCTTGGAAAGTTATGTTTCTGTCATTGCCGATCAGGTGCTGGTGATGCTGCTGCTGATGGCCGCGGGCTTTTTTAGTTACAAGGTCAAAATCATCTCCAACGAGGGCAGCAAGCAGATCACCAATATTCTGATCCTGCTGGTCAGCCCGGTGGTGATCTTCGTCTCCTATCAGCGGGATTTTGATCCCGAAATGCTCAAAGGGCTGGCGCAGGCCTTCGGCATCGCGCTGCTGGGCTTTGCCATTGCGATGGCGGGAGCCTATCTGCTGCTGCGCGCCAAAGGCAAGGAGGGCAAGGCGGCGCTGGCCGTGGAGCGCTTTTCCGTGATCTATTCCAACTGCGGGTTCATCGGCATCCCGCTGGTGCAGGCGCTGTTCGGCAACGAGGGCGTGTTTTACTTAACGGCGGTGATGACGGCGTTCAACATTCTGGTATGGACGCACGGGCTTTTCCTGTTCACGGGAGGAGAGAAATTCAGCATCAAGGGGCTGCTCAAGGCGCTGTGTTCGCCGTCGATCCTGGCGGTGCCGATCGGGTTGATCTGCTTCCTGCTGCGCCTCCGCGTGCCGGACGTCGTGCTGGACGCGATGAACTACATCGCCGGCATGAACACGCCGCTGGCGATGCTGGTGGCGGGCGTGACGGTGGCGCAGACCAATCTGATCAAAGCTTTTACGCGCCCGCGCACCTATTACGTCAGCTTCCTCAAGCTCATCCTGCTGCCGCTGCTGATCGTGCTGGCCTATTCGGTCTTCAAGCTCCCCGCCATCATTTCGCTCACCATTGCCGTGGCGATGGCTGCGCCGTCGGGCGCGATGTGCACGATGTTCGCGGTGCGCTACGATCGCGATGCGCATTATGCGTCGGAAATCTTCGCGGCGACCACGATCCTGTCGATGGCGACGCTGCCGCTGATTGTGTGGGTGGCAGGTTTTCTCCTGTGAGAAAATTCGCCAAAGAGGAAACATCCTCTTTGGCGAGAAGCATAAAAGTTCGTGCTCGGCATTGCCGAACACGAACTTTTATGTATCGGAAGCGATTTTCCTTCGGCAGGGGTTTTCGGAACGGATGGAAGAGAAGAGGACAGCAAGCCGTTGCGTCCTGACAAACAGAAAATCGCTCCTCGGCGGGGTACACGCCCCCGCCTGCGGAAGAGAGCGGAAGGGGCGGCGGCCCCTTCCGGCATCCCCGGAGGAAGAGAAACGGCGGCGGTAAATCGGAAGCACCGACGGCATTGACCGCAGACGGGGGATAAATTGTTTCCTAACGGGGTACACGCCCCCGCCTGCGGAAGAAAGGGGAAGGGGCGGCGGCCCCTTCCGGCATCCCCGGAGGAAGAGGAACGGCGGCGGTAAATCGGAAGTGCTGACGGCATTGACTGCTGATGGGAGACAAATTGTTTCCTAGCGGGCGGAAGAGAGCGGAAGGGGGCGGCGGCCCCTTCCGGCATCCACGGAGGGAGAGGAACGGCGATGAATCGGAAGCGCTGACGGCATTGACCGCAGACGGGAGACAAATTGTTTCCTAACGGGGCACACGCCCCCGCCTGCGGAAGAGAGCGGAAGGGGCGGCGGCCCCTTCCGGCATCCCGGAGGAAGAGGAACGGCGGCGGTAAATCGGAAGCGCCGACGGCATTGACCGCAGATGGGGGACACATTGTCTCCTAACGGGGTACACGCCCCCGCCTGCGGAAGAGAGCGGAAGGGGCGGCGGCCCCTTCCGGCATCCACGGAGGGAGAGGAACGGCGATGAATCGGAAGCGCTGACGGCATTGACCGCAGACGGGAGACAAATTGTTTCCTAACGGGGCACACGCCCCCGCCTGCGGAAGAGAGCGGAAGGGGCGGCGGCCCCTTCCGGCATCC